>CAZVAR010000026.1:0-15979 GCA_964625225.1 uncultured Alphaproteobacteria bacterium
GAGGTCGAGCGCGTTGCGCCGTTCCGGGCGGTTGATGATGATGGTGGTGACCGAGCCGTTTCGCTCGATCAGGATTTTCTCGGCGCTCTGGGTCATACCTGTCTGCAACGAAAAAGGCCGCGACACTCGGTGCGGCCCGTAAAGTGCCCTCAGGCGCGGGCGAATGCAATTTCCGCCGCGCCGAGGGACGCGGTGCGGAGGTGCCGAGTGCGCTGCGGCCTCAGCCGCGTGGCGCGGTTTCCTTCGGCCCCTCGATCTGGTTCTGCGCCTGGTCGTTCTCGTCCTTGATGCCGGAGCGGAACGCCTTGATGCCCTTCGCCATGTCGCCCATGAGCTGCGGAATGCGGCCCGCGCCGAAGAGCAGCACGATGACGAGGAGGACGACCACCCAATGGCCGAGGCTAAACGATCCCATACTCAGCTTCCCTAAAAACAGTGGTCGGCGTGTCGTGCCCGCCTCCGGCCCAGACTAGCCGAACGTCCGACGAACGGCCACACGATTCGCCAGGAGGCGGGTCCCCGCGCTACATGGTGGCGGCCGCGGTCGGCGCAATGGCCGGCGGCGGCCGACCGTGCCGCCGCATCCGCGACCGACGGGCGCGCCAGGACGGCCGGACCATAAGATCGCCCCGATCGCTGGGATCGCCGGCGCTTAGACCCGTCACATCGGCCGGTCGCCGGCGATGGTCAGGCGGAGCATGCGGCGGCGGTGGCCGGTATAGTCGTTGATCGCGAGATGCTGGGTGCAGCGATTGTCCCAAAGGGCGATCGAGCCTTGCTCCCAGCGCAAGCGGCAGGTGAACTCCGGCCGGACCGAATGGTCGAACAGAAATTTGAGGAGAGGCGCACTCTCCTCCTCGGTCATGCCCTTGATGCCGACGGTGTGGCCCTGATTGACATAGAGGCTCTTGCGCCCCGTCTCCGGATGCGTCCGGACGATCGGATGCGCGGCGACATACGAATCCGCGGTCTCGAGCGCCGTGAGCGACATGCCCCGATGCTCCTTGTGCCGCTGCGCCCGTCCGCCCTGCTTCTTGAGGGCAGCGCTGTTGATGGCGATCAGCCCGTCGAGAAGCGCCTTCATGCCGTCGGACAGTGCCTCGTAGGCGCGGGTGCCGCTGGCGAACAGCGTGTCGCCGCCGGCCGGCGGCACCTCGCGGGCATAGAGCATGGTGCCCATCGGCGGCTTCTCGTACCAGGTGCCGTCGGAATGCCAGCCGCCGCCAAAATTCCTGGTCTCGTGCGGTTCCTTGACGATCTCCAGCACTTCCGGATGGTCCGGCAGCCCTTTGCTGAACGCGTACTGGATCAGCGGGCCGAAGCGCCGACCGAAATCCATGTACTGCTCGACGCTGAGATCCTGCTCCCGGAAGACGATCACCGCGTGATCGAGCAGTGCCTGATGGATCTCGGCGAAGGTCCGATTGGCGAGCGGCCGGGCGAGATTGACGCCGCGGACTTCCGCGCCGAGCGCTCCGGCGATCGGGCGAACGTCGATCGTCTCGTACTGCATGCGCTTCCTCCTGGCATCGTTCGGCACAGTGCCCGGCCAGTGTGCCCTTTCGCCGCGGTCGACGGGAGGGGTAATCGGGCGGCGACCGATGCTCCGGGAGCGAGCGGCGGCGCCTCAGATGGCTCCGGCTTCCTTTAGGTGGCGGATGCGGCCCTCGTCATAGCCGATCGCACGCAGCACCGCCTCGGTGTCGGCTCCCATCGCCGGAGCGGCACGGGCGGGGGAGGGCTCGCCCGGGCAGCGGATCGCCGGCCCGACGGTGCCGACCCGCGTGCCCGTCGGGTGTTCGAGCGGGACCAGCCGGCCGCTATCCCGCACGAAGGGGTTATCCAGGGCCTGCGCGATGTCGTTGACCGGCGCGGCGGGCACCTTGCCGGCGAAGGCGGCCATCCATTCGGCGGTGGTTCGGCCGGACAGCGCCGCATCCAGCATCTCGGTGACGCGCCCGCGGTTGCGCAACCGGTCGGCGAAGGTCGCGAAGTCGGGATCCTCCGCCCATTCGGGATGACCGACGGCCTCCGCGAGGACCGGCCAGAACTTCTCCTTGTTGCACATGATGAAGATCCAGCCGTCTTTCGTCCGGTAGAGTTGGCTCGGGGTCAGATTGGGGTGCGAGGAGCGCGGCTCGCGGCCCTGATTGACGCCGATGGTCAGGTACCAGGCCCCGACATAGGCGAGATTGGAGAGCGCCGTATCGAACAGGCTCACGTCGAGGTCGCGGCCGCGGCCCGTTGCGCGCGCCTCGGTGATGCCGGCCAGCATGGCGATTGCGGCCTGCAGCCCGGTCGAGAGGTCGACGATCGAAAGACCCATGCGCGAGGGTGGTCCGCCCGGCTCCCCGGTCACCGAGAGATAGCCGGCCTCGGCCTGCATCAGATAGTCGTAGCCCGGCCAGGCCGCCCGCTCCCCCTCCCGGCCGTAGGCGGAGAGATGGACGCAGACAATCCGCGGGTTTGCACCTTTGAGCTGATCGTAGGTGAGGCCGAGCTTCGGCGGCTGGTCGCCGCGCAGATTGTTGAGCACCCCGTCGGCGCTGCGGACGAGGTCGTGCAGCACCCGCTGTCCCTCCGGGTGCTTCAGATTGAGGGTGATGCTCTTCTTGTTGCGGTTGAACGCTTGGAAGAACAGGCTGTCGCCCTTCGGCAGCGGGTCCTCCGGATGCCGCACATGCCGACCGACATCGCCGGCCTCGGCGACGTTCTCGATCTTGACGATCTCCGCGCCGAGATCGGCCAGCTGCAGCGTCCCGAACGGGCCGGCCCCATACTGCTCGACCGCGAGGATGCGGACGCCGGTCAGCGGCAACATCAGGCCGGATTCCGCTCGACGAGCTGTCGTGCGATGATGATGCGCTGCAGCTCGTTGGTGCCTTCGCCGATGCAGAGCAGCGGCGCGTCGCGGTAATAGCGCTCGATGTGGAACTCCTTCGAATAGCCGTAGGCGCCGTGGATCCGCATGGCCTCGGTACTGTTCTCGAGCGCGGCCTCGGTCGCGAACAGCTTGGCCATGCCCGCCTCCATATCGCAGCGCTCGCCGCGATCGTAGGCCTGCGCCGCCTGGAAGGTCAGCAGCCGTGCCGCCTCGACACGGGTTGCCATGTCGGCCAGCTTGATTTGGATCGCCTGGTGCTGCGCGATCGGCTTGCCGAAGGTCTGCCGCTGCTGCGCGTAGCGCACCGAATCCTCGAGCGCCGCGCGTGCCACGCCGATGCCGCGTGCCGCGACGTTGATCCGCCCGAGTTCCAGTCCGCCGAGCGCATGCCGCAGCCCGAAGCCCTCGCGGAGGCCGATCAGATTTTCCGCCGGGACGCGATAGTCCTCGAAGATCAGCTCGGCGCTGTCGATGCCTTTGTAGCCCAGTTTCTCTAGCTTCCGGCTGACCTTGAACCCGGGGCCTTTCGGCGCCAGGAACAGGCTCGTCCCCTTGTGGCGCGGTTCGGCCGCCGGGTCGGTCTTGACCAACAGCGCGAAGCAGGAACCGTGGATTCCGTTGGAAATCCAGATTTTCGTGCCGTTGATCACGTAATCGTCGCCGTCCCGCTTGGCGACGGTGCGGATCGCCTGCAGGTCGGTACCGCAATTGGGCTCGGTCAGGGCGAGGCCGCCGCGCACCTCGCCGGTCGCGAATTTCGGCAGCCAGGCGCGCTTCTGCTCCTCCGTGCCGAAGCGGACGACCGCCGCCGCCATGATCAGGTGCGAATTGAAGATGCCGGAGAGCGACATCCAGACCGCCGAGATGCGCTCGACGATCTTGGCGTAGGTCGTCACCGGCAGGCCGAGACCGCCATACTCCTCCGGAATGATCGCCCCGAACAGGCCGAGTTCCTTCATCTTCTCGACCATGTCCTCGGGATACCTGTCGGCATGCTCGAATTCGAGCACATAGGGCCGGACGTCCCGGTCGAGGAACTTGTCGACGGCGTCGAGAATCTCGGCTTCGACCTCGAGGGTCTGCAGGGTGGGGGTGGCCATGGCGCTACCTGGAAGCAGGATGTGTGGGGGCGGACCTCGGCCCGCCCGCGCAGGCGTGAGGGCGCCGGCCGGCCGCGGCCGGCCCCTACGCAGTCAGCCGGAAAGCCCGTCCTCGAGGTCCGTCGCGTCGTCCAGCCCGTCGAGGGCGAGGACGAGATCGCGGATCCGCTCGGCCCGCTCGCGGCTGATCGCGGTGGTCGCGTTGTCCATGAACTTCGCGACGATGTCCTCCGTCGAGAGCGGACGATCGCCGGCGCCCCGGTTCTTCTCCTCGCGGTGTCGCAGCGTGCGGCCGTCGGTGGTCTCGATGACGATCTCGCCGGAATAATAGTCCGGGAACGGCGAGTCCGGGTCGATCTCGTAATCGACCTTCTTGGCCAGTTCCAGGATGGCCGGGTCGCCGATCACCTCCGGCGCAAGCTCGGCGAGGCCGAACTTGCCGCGCACGATCGAGGCCGCGACGATGTAGGGGATGCTGAACTGCGCGTCGTAGGAGTTCTGCGGCGCCTGCTTGGTGGCGACGGGCTCGCACACGGTCTTGATTGATGCCGCCGGCATCCGGGCCGTGATCCGCCTGATCTGGCCCGGCTTCAACTTGTGCTGCGCGACCAGGGCGAGGGTCGCGTCGGCCGAGGCGTGATTGAAGTGGCAGGCGGGGAAGGGCTTCACCGCCGTGCGCATGATTTCCCAGCGCTCGAAGAACGCCTCGGTCGCCCGCTCCAGGCGGATCTGCTCGGCGAGCGGGCCGAGATGGCTGTTCCAGAGGCCGAACCGTCCCTCGTAAGGCTGCTTCGGGCCGACGAAGCCCTGTCGCGCCAGCGCCGCCGCCGTGATCCCCGCGACCGCCGCCCAGCCGGGATGCATCCGCTTCGTCCAGGCGCCGTCCTGCAGGAACTCGAGGCTGCCGGAGCCCATCGACAGCGCGATCCCCTGCGCCATGGCGAGCTGCTCGTCGCTCATTCCGAACAGCTTGCCGGCCGCGATCGTGCAGCCGAACGCGCCGATGACGCCGGTCGGATGGAAGCCGACCTGGTGCCACTGACCCTCGGTCACGGAGCCGATTCGGCCGGCGACCTCGACCGCCGCGACATAGGCGGCGAGCAGCTCCTTGCCCGACAGGCCCTCCTGCGCAGCGACGCCGAGCGCCGTCGGGAACATGCTGCAGGTCACGTGCGTGGCAGCCTGCACATGCGTGTCGTCGAAGTCGAGGCCGTGGATCAGCGTGCCGTTGACCAGCGCCGCGTCGCGCAGCGGCAGGCGGGAGGCCATGCCGATCACTGCGTGATCCCCGGGCCCGCCGAGGGCCATCGCGGCATTGAGCGTGCGATGGGCGAACTCGTACTCGGTCGATGCGAACGCGATGCCGACCGCGTCCAGGATCAGCTCCTTGGCCCGCTGACGCACCGGCGCCGGGATCCGGTCATAGGTGATTTCGTTGGCGAAGGTGGCGAGGGTCGCCGCGATCGGCGGCTGTTCGGGCGCCGGTTCGCGCGTCTCGGCCTGCTTCGGGAAGGGGATCGCGCTGTTCACGGGTCAATCTCCCAGTGTCGGCGTTGCGGCGGATTTTGTCCGGTCAATGTGGAGCGTCGACGAACCGGGCGTCAATAGTTCGCCCGGTCTTCGACCGCATGACCGCGCTTCGGGATCAGCATCGTGCGTTCGTAGGTCATGAACACGGTACCGTCGGCCTTCTTGCCCGTCGTGCGGATCGTCACGATGCCTTGGTTCGGGCGCGACTTGGAATCGCGCTTCTCCAGCACTTCGGATTCGGCATAGATCGTATCGCCGGCGAACACCGGCGCGGTCAGGCGGATGTCGTTCCAGCCGAGATTGGCGATCGCCTTCTGGCTCGTGTCGCTGACGCTCATCCCCGCTACGATCGCAAGCGTGAGAGCGCTGTTGACCAAGGGCTTTCCGAACTCGCTGTGCTTTGCATATTCGGTATCGAAATGCAGCGGGTGCGTGTTCATCGTCAGCAGCGTGAACGAGATGTTGTCGTACTCGGTGATGGTCCGCCCGGGCCGGTGCTCGTAGACGTCTCCGACGGTGAAGTCCTCGTAGTAGCGCCCATAGGTCTCACGGTACCGGTTGGGCCCGACCTGCTTCCAGTTCTGCGTCATGCTGCAGATTCCTCATCTTTGTGGCGTCGCTTCAGGAACCACGCGATCGCGCCGAGTTGTAAGCCGATCGCGAGGAGAAACGCCAGCCGGTGCCCGGCCGGGTCGTATGTGCCGTCGGCCGCGATCGGGAACAGGCCGATGATGATCCCGATTCCCCACTGCATCGAAAAGCTCCCGCAGAACACCATCAGGTTCATGGCCGTGTTGACGCGGCCCGAGAGCTCCACTGGGAACCGTTGCGCCAGAATCGCGTAGAGCGCGATCGGGCAGCAGGATAGCGTGCCGAACGCCGTCCAGAGCGGGAGTGCCCATGCCGCCGCCTGGAAGGCGAGCGCGAGCTGCACGACCAGGAACAGCCCGAGCCCGGCCAGGACCGCCGTGATCGGCCGAATGCCGTAGCGCGGCAGCATTTGGGTCAGCGCGCCGAAGGCGAAGTTGCCGGCCATCAGCCCGCCCAGCAGCAGGAACAACCCGAACGCCTGCTCTGCCCGGTCGGCGCCGGCGATGTCGCGCAGCCACAGCGCTGCCCACAGGCTCTGATAGGCGGCGAAGGTGCCGATCGTGGTCATCGCGACCAGGGTATGGCGCCAGAACACCGCGGTGCCGAAGATGCGGCCGAGGTCGGCGAGCTGCGTGCGCAGCCGCGGCGCCGGGCCGAGGGCGCCCGGCTTATCGGGAACGACGGTCCCGATCACGGCGGCGACCAGGACCGCGACCCCGGCGATGCCGGCCACCGCCTCGCGCCATGTCACGAATTGCAGGAGCGCTGCCAGCGGCACCGTGGCGAGCATGCCGCCGACACCGGTCATGCCGAACAGGATGGCATTGAGCAGCGGCAGCCGCTCGCGCGGCCACCAGAGGTTGGCGGCTTTCAGCCCCGCCATGACGCTGACTGCCATGCCGACGCCCATCAGGCCGCGGCCGAGGATCAGCACTGGCATCGTCGTCCCGACCGCGAAAAGCGCGGCCCCGATCGCTCCGACCAGAAGGAAGGACGTGGCGACCCGGCGGGGGCCGAACCGGTCGAGCAGGATGCCGAGCGGGATCTGCGCGAGGCCGAAACCCACGAAGTATGCGCTGGTCAGCAGACCGAGGGTGGCCGGATCCAGATCGAGCTCGACGATCAGATCCGGCGCGATCGTCGCGTTCACGATTCGGAACAAGAACGAGACGATCGGCGACAGGCAGAAGGGCAGGAGAACGGTGAGGACGGGGTTCGGCATTCGGCACTGCGATTCGTCGGGGCGAGCCCCGGCCCGCCCGCGTTCGTTCTGAAAGTGGGTCGGTTGCGGCCGGCCCGTACGGCTGACCCGCTCCTACTGCAGCACCGCGATCTTCTTCCGCTCGATCAGCGCGAAGTCGATCTCAGCGCCCAGCCCCGGCTTCTCGATGGCGTGGACGAGGCCGTTGGAATCCGGCTCGATGTCCTCGACCAGGCCGTATTTCTGCGCCGCTGCCGGCAGCAGCACCTCGAAGAACTCGCAGTTCCGGATCGCCATGGTGAGGTGCAGGTTGGCGACATTGTTGAGCGAGTTGCCGCCGTGGTGGATCTCGTAATTCATACTGAATGCCTCGGCCAGGTGTGCGGCCTTCAGGCATCCGGTGAGACCGCCCTTCACCGCGACGTCCCCGCGCAGATAGTCCGTCGCCTGCTTGACGAGCCAGGGCGCGTAGGAGTAGAGGCCGCCCGGCGAATATTCGGTCGCCATCAGGGGGATCGAGAGCTGCTGCTTCAGCTTGACGTAGTTCAGCATGTCCTCTTCGTTGAGCGGGTCCTCGTACCAGTAGAAGTCCATTTCCTCGATTGCCCAGCCGACGCGGAGCGCCGCCGGATAGTCGTAGACCCAGGTCGCGTCGAGCATCAGCCGGTAATCGTCGCCGACCGCCTTGCGCACCGCCTCGCAGACCTTGATGTCCTCCTCCCAGCGGGTCGGCGGGTGAATCTTGTAGGCGGCCCAGCCGTCCGCCTTGAAGCGCTGCGCCTCCTCGGCGTAGGCGGCGGCCGAGGGGAGAACGGCGGAGCTGGCATAGGCCGGACAGCTCGTACGGTAGCTGCCCATCAGCCGGTGGATCGGCAGGTCCGCCCACTTGCCGGCGATGTCCCACAGCGCGATATCGACTGCCCCGATCGCCCGCAACGTCGTCATCCGCTGCCGCCGGTACATGGCCTGGTACAGCCGCTCGCGGTCGAGCGGGTCCTGGCCCAGCACGATCGGTTTCAGGAAATGGATCAGCGATTCGCCGTCCATCTGCGCGCCACGGCTGGCCGAGCCGAGGAACGCATGGCCGTCGATCCCTTCGTCGGTCCGTACCGTGAGCAGGCCGAGCTGGCTGCGGCCCTCGAACCTGCCGGTGTGCTGCCCGTACTGGGTCGGCGGGATGTCGTCCCAGGCGAACAGCGTCAGCGTGACGTCGGTGATTTTCATGGCGGGCGTTCCTGCGGTGGATGCGCGTGAACACAACCGTACGAGGGGGCGGGGCGGGTCGCAACCGCGCGGCTCGAACGATGCGCCGGCGGCTATGCCGGCAGCGTCGGTCGTGCTACTGATCGACGGCCCGGCGTGAGCGAGCGGCGGACGACACGAGCGACCCGTCGTTCGTGCGCGCCGCCAAGCACCGGGGCGACCGTTACACCGAGATGCAAGACTTGCGACATGACGACTGAGTCCCGTTCGCCGCCGACGGGCGGCGCCCTCGCCGGAATCCGTGTCGTCGATCTGACGCGGGTGCTGGGGGGGCCCTATTGCACCCAGATTCTCGCCGACCACGGCGCCGATGTCATAAAGATCGAGCCGCCGCAGGGCGACGAGACGCGCGACTGGGGCCCGCCGTTCCGGGACGGCCGCGCCGCCTATTTCGAGGGCGTCAACCGTAACAAGCGCAGCATGGCGCTGGACCTGTCGCGCCCCGAGGGGCGCGAGGTGCTGCTGCGCCTGCTCGACGGCGCCGACGTGCTGGTCGAGAACTTCAAACCCGGCAGCCTGGAGAAATGGGGGCTGGGCTATGAGGCGGTGCTGTCGCAGCGTTTCCCGCGCCTCGTCCACTGCCGCGTGACCGGCTTCGGCGCCGACGGGCCGCTCGGCGGCTTTCCCGGCTACGATGCGGTGATCCAGGCCATGTCCGGAATGCTGAGCGTCAACGGCTCGCCGGAATCGGGGCCGGTGCGGGTCGGCACGCCGATGGTCGACATGGGCACCGGCCTCAACGCCGCGATCGCGATCCTGATGGCGCTGCTGGAGCGCAGCCGGTCGGGCCGGGGCCAGTTCCTCGACGTGACGCTCTACGATTGCGCGGTCGGCCTGCTGCACCCGCAGGCGGCCAACTATCTGATGTCGGGCAAGCCGCCGGTCATCACCGGCAATGCGCATCCGAACATCTATCCCTATGACGTCATCCGGACCGGGACCAAACCGATCTTTCTCGCCGTCGGCAACAACGGCCAGTTCCGCCGGCTCTGCGCGGCGATCGGGGCGCCGGAGCTGAGCGACGATCCCCGCTTCGCCAGCAATGCCGAGCGTTCGGTCAACCGGGTCGAGCTGAAGCGGCTGCTCGAGGAGAAGCTGGCCGGACAGGACGGCGAGGCGCTGTGCCTGCGCCTGCTGCGGGAGAACGTGCCGGCCGGACCGGTCAACACGATCCCGGAGGTGATGAACGACCCGCATACGCTGCACCGGCGGATGCGAGTCGCTTTCGATGGCTACGAGGCGCTCGGCATCCCGATCAAGCTCAGCCGCACGCCGGGCGCGGTCCGCAGCCGTCCGCCGGCCTTCGGGGAGTCGAGCCGCGATGTGCTGCGCGAGGCCGGCTATTCCGAGGCGGAGATCGACCGGCTGATCGCCGACGGCGTGGTACCGACGGAGCGGCGCACCGCCGGATAGGACCGCCGCCCGCGGAGACGGCTGCCGGGATGAAGGAGCGGGGCCGGCGGATGCCGGCCCCGCCTTCGTTCAGCCGCCTGCGATGTTGCGGAGCATCAGCTCCGGCAAATAGAGCACGATCCCGGGGAAGGCGATCAGGAGCCCGACCGTGATCAGGTCGGCGACCACGAAGGGCCAGACGCCCCGGAACACCGCTTCCAGCGGGATGTCCGGCCGGACGCCGTTGACGACGAAGCAGTTCAGCCCGATCGGTGGCGTCACCAGTCCGATCTCGACCATCTTGACGACGATGATGCCGAACCAGATCGGGTCGTAGCCCAGCCCGGTGATCGCCGGGTACACCACCGGCAGGGTCAGGAGCAGCATACCGATGCCGTCCATGAACATGCCGAGGATGATGTAGACGCCGAGGATCAACACCAGGATCAGCAGGCGCGGCACTTCGAGGCTGGCGATCCAATCGGCGAACTCGCCGGGGAGCCCGGTGAAGCCGAGGAACCGGACGTAGATCAGCACGCTCCAGATGATCGTGAAGATCATCACGGTGAGCTTGCTGGTCTCCATCAGCGAGTCGACCAGGTCTTTGCTGGTCATCTCGCGCTTCGCCAGCGCGAGCAGGAAGATGATGAAGGCGCCGACGCCGCCGACCTCGGTCGGGGTCATCCAACCGGTATAGATGCCGCCCAGGATGACGCCGATCACGCCGATGATGCCGATCGTGTCCTTCAGCGAGCGGAACCGCTCGCCCCAGGTCACGCCGTGAATCGCAGCGCCCATCTCCGGTGTGATCAGCACCCGGATCACGATGATCGAGGCGTAGGCGGTGGCGGAGATGGCGCCCGGGATGAACCCGGCCAGCAGCAGCGCGCCGATCGACTGCTCGACGATGATTCCGTAGATGACCAGGATGGCGCTGGGCGGGATCAGCGAGGCGAGCGTGCCGCCCGCGGCGACCACTGCCGCAGCCAGACTGCGGTCGTAGCCGTATCTCAGCATCTCCGGGATGGCCACCCGGCTGAACACGGCCGCGGTCGCGGTGCTGGCGCCCGAGACGGCGGCGAAGCCGGCGGTCGCGAACACCGTGGCCACCGCAAGACCACCCGGCATCCAGCCGAACCAGCAGCGCGCCGCATAGAACGCGCCCTGGGTCAACCCCGCATAATAGGCGAGGTAGCCGATGAGGATGAACATCGGCAGCACGCTGAGCGTGTAGTGGCTCGATTCCGAATGCGCCAGGAACCCGGCCAGACCGGTGCCCGGCTCCCAGCCGCGCAGGATCGCGAGGCCCATCAGCCCGACCAGGCCGGCGGCGTAGGCGATTCGCACACCTGCCACGGTCAGGATCACGATGGCGAAGACCGACAGGATGCCGGCGGTATAGGCGTCCATTGGATGGCCTCCCGATCAGCGGTCGGCGCCGCCGGAACGCGGCGGGCGCTCCGTGTCCGGCCGGTCGACGACGTGGTGCAGCACCTCCTCGATCTCCTCGCGGGCGTGCTCCGCCACGTCCTTGATGATCGGCACGGCGACCGGTTCGGCATCCGGGTTCATCACCAGCCGCAGATAGCCCCAGAGCTGGATGAGGAGCCGGATCAGCAGCAGTCCCAGCGCGATCGGCACGATCAGCTTGGAGGGCCAGACCGGAAGCTGGATGTCGATCGTGCTGTCGCCGATCTCGTAGGCCCGCACGAAATGGAAGAAGCTCCGCCGCATGACGACGAAGATGTAGATGATGGCGAGACCGGTGGTGATCGCCTCGATCGCCCACAGCAGCCTGCCGTGCAGCCGCGAGATCACCAGCTCCATGCGGATGTGGCCGCCCAGCCGCTGGCAGTAGGCGGCGCCCATGAAGGCGAAGGTGGCCATCGAGACCTCGATCCAGTCGATGGCGCCCGGGATCGGGTTGTTCAGCAGCTTTCGACCGAGGACCTCGGCCACCATGAAGAACATCAGCATGAAGATGACCAGGGCGGCCACGAAGTTGAAAAGGTTCTCGATGCGCGCGACGAACCGGTCGACGGCACCCAACGCGCCGCCGCCGGGCGGCGGCATGTGTGTCGTGCTTGCCATGTCTCCCTTTCCCCGAAATGTGAGGCCGGGCGTTGCGCCCGGCCCCTTACTCGCATGGTCAGGAACCGGTCGCCTTTTTCGCCTCGGCGAGGACGAAGTCCAGCTGTTCCTGCCCCGATAACCCCTTGCTCTTCATGTCGGCCAGCCACTCGTTCCAGACCGGCCGCCCGGCCTTCTCCTGGAACTCGGCATGCTGCGCGTCGGAATGGGTGATACGCCGCAGGTCGGCCCTGTCGAACATGGGAATGAACTTGTCGTCTGCCTCCTTGCAGGCGTGGATCATGGCCTTATAAGCCCCCGCCTTCGTGTCTTCCAGCATGATCCGGCATTCCTCCGGCAGATCGGCGAGCGCGGTCAGGCCCAGCACGAGAGGCGGTTCACGGTGCCCGGTCGCATCCCCATCGTGTACCGCTCCGCAACCTCGTGCAGCTTGTCGGCGGCATGGGCGTAGCAGAAGGGCAGCGACACCGCCTCGTGTACCGTCCGCTGCACGTCGAATTTCTTGAACGGCAGGAACGGCAGGCCGAGCGTTTCCGGCAGCGGCGCCTTGTCCGGGGCATGGGGGATGCACATGGTCCTGCCCTCGGTCGCACCGACCTTGTTGCTGCCCGGCATCTCCTTCGCAGGGGAGATCGAGCCCCCATAGCGATTCTCGACGTTGAAGTCGCCGTGCGGCGTCTCCTTCGCGTACGCGGCGACGGTATCGATGCCGGCCGTGAAAGCGCGCGGATTGCCCTGCACCGACCCGTGCCGATCCACCTTCGATCCGGCTGAGGCCGCTTCGGGAGGGCCGTTAACGAGCGCAGCCGTCATCAATGCGAGTAATCCATAGGACCGCATCGCGGAGGCCTCCCGTTTGAGTGAACCGGAACTCTTCTTTCCGCGATCGTCGCAAGTATGACCGCGGCTTCGGGCTATTGCCCCGAAGGTCATGGTTCGGCGGGAGAATAAGCGAGCTTTGCCAGCAGCCGCAACGGGGCCATAGGCCGTTGATGCCATCCAGTCCGGCGGGTGGGAAGGGCCGTGCTGCAGGAATAACCGGTACCGGCAGCACCGTGCGGTCAGTCGTGGCCGAGCTGTCTGAGATCGGCGAGCCGG
Organism: uncultured Alphaproteobacteria bacterium; assembly: GCA_964625225.1. GTDB lineage: Bacteria > Pseudomonadota > Alphaproteobacteria > JAJUGE01 > JAJUGE01 > CAZVAR01. The sequence goes on from CAZVAR010000026.1 coordinate 13,151, forward strand.
CCGCGGTGGAAGCTGACCTTGTATACGCAGTCGTTGCCGTCGCCGTCGCAGCTTCCGCCGGAGGCAGATGCCGAAGCGAGGCGGGTGAAAAGAGTTTCGGCCCGATAGAACAGCTCGACCGCGATCACCGTCTCACCCTCTGCGAGGGTGAGGTGGGCAGGGAGGGCGGCCGCTTCGCCCGGACGGCCGATCCGGCTTCCGGAGGGCACGGCACCATCGCTCCTGCGCTGCCAGGCGACGCGCGGCGGCCGCCGACGCTCGCCGACGATTCCGGATACGATCACGACCCCGGCGTTTGCAAAGGCCGGGTCGCCCGACAGGGCCGGAAGTGCTTCGAACATGTCGGCGATCTCGGTGGCGGAGAGGTCGCGCTCGCGCGTGATCAGATCTCCGAGCCGGGCCACCGTGCTCCCCATCCTGTCACTGATCAGGTAGCGCTGTCCGGCCTCGGTCACGCCCATGATCAGGCCGACCAGAACGGGCAGGATGAAGGCGAATTCGGTCGCCGCAATGCCGCGCTCGTTGCGGAGCAGCGGGAGGACGATGCGTCGGACGGTGGGACGATGAATCATGGCCGCCTCTCGTCGAGCCGCAAACTCGGTCCGACTGTTACGCCGGCGGCGCCATAAGTAAATTTATATAAAATTCTAATTCGCCGGTCGTAATACCGAATCGTCCGGTGCGGCGCGATTGACCGGCGGAGCGCCCGCGTGAACCGGACGGCCCGAAGCCGGACCGCACAAAAGTTGGATGCTCGTGGAACCTTTGGTTAATGGCGAGCGTTATCGGCAATGTGAGGTCCGCGCGAGAGCTGCGACAGGTCTCGGCCGGGGCCGTGTCGCAGAGCCGCACCAAATTCCGCGCGGGGGAATGGTGTCCCGCGAGTTCCGGGCCGTACCGATGACGGTCGGCGCGGGGCGGCGTGAAAGCGGACCTTCACATACCTGTCTGCTCGCCGTTGTCAGTGCGGCTCGGCCGGCGCATCCGCGGATGCGCCGGCTCGTTTTCGCGATGCGGCCGATATCCGTACCCGAGCCGGGCCGCGGTCAGCCGGACTGCGTACCAAGCAATGCCCGCCCGCTCGCGGCACGCGTGATACGCTCGAAGGCGCCAGCTCGAATCGATCCGGCGGCCGCCGGCGGCGCTGACCGCGACTTCGAGGCCGAAGCCGCGGAAGGCGAAGGCGCAACGGCGCAGATGGAATGCATCCGACACGAGGATCGCCCGGGACCAGCCGTGCCGGCGCAGCATCGCCGCGCAGCGTCGGGCGCTGTCGTAGGTGGTGGCCGCGCGGTCCTCGACGAGGATCCGGTCGCGCGGTACACCGGCCCCGATCGCAAGCGCTGCCATGACCTCGGCCTCGGCCGGAGGGTGGCGGCCTACGCCCCCGGTCATGAGCAGAACCGGTGCCGCACCGGACCAAAACAGCCGTACCCCCTGCATGACGCGGCGTGCCAGCGCCGGGCTGGGTCTGCCCTCGGGCCAGACGGCCGCACCGAGTACGATGATCGCATCGAAGCCGGCCGACGGCACCCGAGGGCTCGCGTCGCGGCGCTTATGCCGTCAGCGTCACGACCCGCTCATAGGCGGGAAGGGTGAGGAACTCGACGAATTCCTCCGCGGTGACCATTTCGTAGAACAGGTCGGCGGCTTCCTGGAATGCCCCGGCCGCGAAGGCCGCCTCGCCGACGGTCTCGCGGATCTTGGCCATCTCCTCGTCGAGCAGGCGACGCGTGAGGTCGGCGTCGATCGTGGCGCTGCCGTCGCTGAACCGCGCCCGGTGCCGGATCCACTGCCACACCTGGGAACGGCTGATCTCGGCGGTGGCGGCATCCTCCATCAGATTGTTGATCGGCACGCAGCCGATGCCCCGCAGCCACGGCTCGATGTAGAGGACGCCGACCGAGAGATTCGTGCGCAGGCCGGCTTCGGTGATGTTACCCTCCGGAACCTTCAGCAGGTCCGCCTGAGTCACCTGCACGTCCTGGCGCTTGCGCGCGACCTGATTGGCCTCCGGCATTTTCGCATCGAATACCTCTTTCGCGATCGGTACCAGGCCGGGATGCGCGACCCAGGTGCCGTCATGGCCGTCGCCGGCCTCGCGTTCCTTGTCGGCGCGGACCTTGGCGAGTGCCGCCTCGTTCGCCTCCGGGTCGCTGCGGATCGGGATCTGGGCGGCCATGCCGCCCATGGCGTGGGCGCCGCGACGGTGGCAGGTCTTGATCAGGAGCTGGCTGTAGGAGCGCATGAAGTGCGTCGTCATCGTCACTTCCGCGCGGTCCGGGAGCACGAAGTCCGGCCGGTTCCGGAAGCGCTTGATGAAGCTGAAGATATAGTCCCAGCGGCCGGCATTGAGGCCGACGATATGGTCGCGCAGCTCGTAAAGGATCTCGTCCATCTCGAAGGCGGCGGTGATCGTCTCGATCAGCACCGTCGCGCGGATGGTTCCCTTCGGCAGTCCGAGCGCCGCCTGGGCGTGGGTGAACACGTCGTTCCAGAGTCGCGCCTCGAGATGGTTCTCCAACTTCGGCAGGTAGAAGTATGTGCCCGTACCCTTCTGCTGCCGGATCTTAGCATTGTGGAAGAAGTAGAGACCGAAATCGAACAGGCTGCCGGACATGCGCTGCCCGTCGACCAGCAGGTGCGCCTCCGGCAGATGCCAGCCGCGCGGCCGGACAATCAGTACCGCCGGCTTGTCCGACAGACGATAATCCCGGCCGGTCGTCGGGTCAGTGAATGCGATCGTGCCCTTGTTGGCATCGATCAGATTGATCTGGCCCGAAATCAGATTGGCCCAGGTCGGCGTCGTAGCGTCCTCGAAGTCGGCCA
>CAZVAR010000026.1:15989-29392 GCA_964625225.1 uncultured Alphaproteobacteria bacterium
ATCTTGCGGTCGACCGGGCCGGTGATCTCGACGCGGCGGTCCTGCAGGTCTTTCGGGACCGGCGCCACCGTCCAGTCGCCGTCGCGCACCGACTGAGTCTCGGGCAGGAAGTCGGGCAGGGCGCCGCCCGTGATGCGGGCGTCGACCTCGCGGCGATGCGCCAGCAGCTCCTGTCTACGGCCGTCGAAGCGCCGATGGAGGTCGGCCAGAAAGGCCAGGGCGTCCTGCGTCAGGATGGTCTCGAACCCGGGCTCGATCGGCCCGAGAATCTGCACGCCTTCAGGCGTGTCCAGGCGAGTGCCGGCCATGCTCCGTCCTCCGTTCAACTGACTGCGTCAAGCTGCCGCGTGTCGGGACACTAGCCGCCACGGCGGCTAGTGTCCACCGGCGAGCGGTCGCCCGGCCGGCGGCCGCAATGGCGGCCGCGCTCCTTCCCGGCCGGGTCGAAAGCACCGCGAAGAAGGCCGAACCGGCGGCGATACTGAGAGTCCAGGGCCAGCGGGCCGGTTCGGGTTCGTCCGTCTCCGTGACCATGTCCTCGATCGTGGCCAGGGACAGCATGCCGACGGTGAAGGGCGGTATCGCATGGTCGATGCGGTCCCCGGCGCCCCGCAGCACCCGATAGCCGATCCCGGCGCCGGGCAGAACCGGTCGGGGGAGCGATGCGGCGACCGGCCCGCAGCGTCCCGGCCGGCTGGCCGCAGCCGATATTGCCGGCGGCAGGCAGCCGCGCGACTTCGGGGACGCTCGGATGACCCGGCATCGGACGCCGAAACCCGGGGTAGGGCTGCCGATGAACCGCCCCATGAGAAACGCGTGCCGCGATTTCTACGTCGCGATGGCGCCGAAACCCGGGTTCGGGTGCGCCGGTATCGGATGAAGCGACGTCGACAAGGATTCGCCGTGTCTGGCCCGGCGTTGTGCGGCACCGACGTCAGCGCGAATTTCATCAAAGGCCTGATCGAAGTACGGTAATATATTGAACGGAAAGTAATATTGCCTTTTTCTGTGCCGTCCGACCGGTGGCGGTCCGGACCGGCGGCCGGCGCTCGGAACGGAGCGCCGGGAAGGTCCCGGCTCGGGTCGGACCCGACGCGTTGCTCTTGGAAAAGCGGATCACCCGGTTCAAGCTGTCGGAGCGGCCGGCGCTGGTGGCCCATTCTCCGCCGGGCCGCGCGGCAGGCGCCGAAAGGCTATGGCCCGTAAGTGGCGGACTACCCGGGAGGAGGAAGGGGCATTGTTCAGGCTGGAGGAGGACGACGGCGTCGCGGTGATCACCATGTCGCGGCCGCCGGTCAACGCCATCAACAATGATTGGATCGCCGATTTCGGCGATCTCCTCGACACGATCGACGATCGCGAGGATCTTGCGGTGCTCCACCTCCGCAGTGACCAGAAGGTGTTCTGCGCCGGCGCGGATTTGCGCCAGGTCGAGGAACGCTTCGGCCAGAAGGACGGGCACCTGCGGTTTCCCGAGGAGGTTGCCGGCTTCCAGCGCCTCTACCGCCGTATCGAGCGTTTGCCTTACGTGACCGTTGCCGAGATCAACGGGCCGGCGATGGGCGGTGGCCTCGAACTGGCGTTGGCCTGCGACCTGCGGATCGCTGCGGAGGAGGCGTGGCTCGGCGTTCCGGAGGTCACGATCGGTCTCATTCCCGGCGCCGGCGGCACGCAGCGGCTGACGCGCCTCTGCGGGCGGGGCACGGCGGCGCGTATGATCCTGACCGGCGATCCCGTCCGCGGTGCGGAGGCGGTCGATCTCGGCCTGGTGCAATGGGCGGTGCCGCGAACTCAGCTCGCGGACACGGTGGCGAAGCTGGTCCGGCGGCTCGCCGGCCTGTCGCGTCCGGCGCTCCGGGCTGCGAAAAGCTGCATCGCCGAGGCGCTGCGGCCCGGGTCGGAAGGGTTCGAGCGAGAGCTGGACGCCACGCGGCATCTGATGACGACTCCGGAAGCGCGCCGTCTCGTCGATGCTTTCCTCAACAACCGTAAGACCGAAGGACGGAAAGTATGATCAGCTTGCAGGGTCGAAAGGCGTTCGTCACCGGTGCGGCGTCCGGCATCGGCCGGGCCACGGGACGGACGTTGGCTGAGGCCGGCGCACATGTCGTCGTATCGGATATCAACGAGGCGGGGCTGGCCGAGACGCTCGCGGCGATCGAGGCGGTCGGCGGCAGAGGCGAGGCGATACGGCTCGACGTGACGGACAAGGACGGCATTCGGCGGGTCGCCGAAGACGTCAACGGCCGTCACGGCCGCATGGACGTGATCGTCAACGTCGCCGGATGGGATCGGATCGAACCCTTCATGAAGAACGACGACGACTTCATGGAGAAGATCGTCCAGCTCAACTATCTCGGCCAAGTGCGCGTCTGCAAAGCGTTCCTGCCGCCGATGATCGAGGCGGGGCAGGGACGGATCGTCAATGTCGCGTCGGACGCGGGCCGGGTCGGCTCGACCGGCGAGACGGTCTATGCCGGTGCCAAGGGCGGGGTGATCGCCTTCACCAAGAGCCTCGCCCGCGAGATGGCGCGCTACAATATCGGTGTCAACTGCGTCTGCCCGGGCCCGACCGATACGCCCCTGTTCCAGGGTCAGCCCGAGAAGATGCGCGAGGCGCTGCTCCGGGCGATCCCGTTCAAGCGTCTCGCCGATCCGCAGGACATCGCCGACGCGATCCTGTTCTTCGCCAGCGACCGGGCCGGCTACATCACCGGGCAGGTGCTGAGCGTCAGCGGCGGCCTCACCATGTCGGGCTGAGCCGGACGGGCAGCTCCGGTCCCGCCGAGGACCCCACCGCGGTGCTCGTGGCGTCCTTCCGACTGGGTTTGGGACCGCGGCCGGAAGTCGTTCGCGGCCAGCAGGGGCGGCCGCTCAGACGGCGCCCGCTTCCCGCAATGCGGCGATCTCCGCCTCGCTATAGCCGATCTCCCGCAGCACTTCGTCGGTGTGCTGGCCGAGCGCCGGCGGAGGGCGGTCGGTCCCGGGCGTGTCCCGGTCGGCGGTGAAGCCGGCGCCCAGGAGGGTGATCGGCCGGTCGAGGCCGGCCGGTGCGGGCAGGGTCATCAGGATGTTGCGATATGCCAGTTGCGGATGCTCGAGCACCTGCGGGATCGTGCGGATCGCCGAGGCCGGGATGCCGTGACGGCCGAGCCGCTCTTCCCAGGTCGCCGCGTCCTCGGCGGCGAATGCGGCCTCGATTTCCGCCTTGAGCGCCTTGCCGTTGGCCATCCGCGCGGCGGCTGTGGCATAGCGCGGATCGGACGGTAGATCCTCGCGGCCGATCGCGCGACAGAGCGCCTCGAACTGCGGTTGGGTCAGCACGGTCATGAGGATGTGACCGTTGCGAACCCGGAATGCGTCGGCGGTGGGCTGCCGCGTCGGGCCCTGATTGCCCAGCAGCACCGGCTCGATCCCGGCTACCGTCCAGCTCGCGGCGATCGGTGCCAGCATGGTCAGGGCCACGTCGAGCATGGCCACGTCGAGGTGCTGACCCTCGCCGGTGACCTGCCGGCGGAACAGTGCCGCGGCGATCGCGAAAGCGGCGGTGAGGCCCGTGGACAGGTCCACCACGGTGAAGCCGGCGCGGGTCGGACCGGTCTCCTCGTGTCCGGTCACCGACATCATACCGGAGGCGGCCTGGATGGCCCCGTCATAGGCCGCCGCCCCGGCGAAAGGGCCGGTCTGCCCGAAGCCCGAGACCGAACAGTAGATCAGCTTCGGATTGAGCGCCTTCAGCGCCTCGTAGCCGAAGCCCATCCGGTCCATCGTCCCGGCCTTGAAGTTTTCAATCACGACATCGGCATTGCGGACCAGCCGGTGCACGATCTCCTTCGCCGCGGCATGTTTGAGGTCGAGCGTGATCGACCGCTTGCCGCTGTTCATGCTGAGGAACATCGGCGAGAGGCCGAGCCGCGCATGAGCCTCATCGGACATCATTGTGCGCGACTGGTCGCCGCCCTTCGGCTGTTCGACCTTGATCACGTCGGCGCCGAGCAGCGCAAGTTGCTCGGCGCCGAACGGTCCGGCGAGCACCTGCGAGAAATCGATCACGCGGATGCCGGAGAAGGCTTTGGGCATGGGGTCCTGCTCGTCCTGTGGCTCGATCGCTGACGACCGCTCCCGGGATCCGTGCGGCCGCCGGTCACTCTAGCGCATTAGCACCGTCCCGGCCGGGGAGTCGAGCGTATGACGGTTGGCCGCCCGCGTCACGGCCGGGAGGCCTCGCGCATGTCCCGAAGGGCCAGCAGCGCCGCGCGGAGCTCCCGCCGCGCCACCTCCTGCGCCAGTCCGGTCCGAGCGAGGATATCGGCCAGCGGGAGGCCGGACACGACGTAGACAAGAAGCTGCTGCTGCAGAGGGGTCAACATCGGAGTCCGCGATGCAAGAGGAACGAGCGCCGCGTGGTGCCGGCAACGGCGCCATGGCGCATAGCCGGGCGATCGGGACGGCATCAACGACCGATGCGCGGCCAGGTTCCCCCGGACCGCGGGCGGCACGCTGCCCGGGATCGCGGAACAGAATCATAGCATGGATCGACATTCCTGCGGTACGCCGATGCCGTCGGCTGGCCGCATCCGGGTTCCTCGCGAGAGGCGGGTTGCGCGATGCCCGCCCATTGCAGAAGATCGCTCACAGACAGTGTGAACAGGGAGGGTTCGGCGATGCGCAGAAGTTTGATTGCCGCGGCGGCGGCGGCAATGCTGGCGGGTGCCGGTGCCGTCGAGGCGCAGGAGATGAAGTTCTTCCGGATCGGCAGCGGCGCCGCGGGCGGTACGTATTTTCCGATGGCCGGTCTGCTGGCGCAGGCGATCAGCAACCCGCCCGGCTCTCGCCCCTGCGAGAAGGGCGGAAGCTGCGGCGTGCCGGGGCTGGTCGCGATCGCGCAATCGTCGAACGGGTCGGTGGCCAATGCCACGGCGATCCAGGCCGGCCAGCTCGAGTCCGGCTTCTCGCAGTCCGACGTCACCTATTGGGCCTACACCGGGACCGGGCTGTTCGAGGGCAAGCCGCCGATGACGAAGCTCCGCGTCATCGCCAGCCTGTTCCCCGAGCACATCCATGTCGTCGCCGGCAAGGATGCCGGGGTCAAAACGATCGCGGACCTCAAGGGCAAGACCATCGGTATCGGGCTGCCCGCCTCGGGTGCGATCGTGGGTGCCCGCATCGTGCTGGAAGCCGCAGGGCTCAAGGAGAACGAGGATTACAGCCCCGAATATCTGAACAGCGCGGATTCCATCAACCACATCCGCGACAACCAGGCGCATGCGATGCTGACCGTGACCGGCTACCCGCAGGCGGCGGTGGTCGAACTGATGTCGACCGTGGGCGGCACGCTGGTGCCGGTGGATGGCGACCTCCGGAAAAAGATCCTCGACGAGAACAAGTTCTTTGCCGCGGGCGTCATTCCGGCCGGCACCTATACCGGTCAGGACCAGGATGTGCAGACGGTCGTGGTGTCCGCGCTCTGGATCACCAGCTCGGACCAGCCGGAGCAGCTCGTCTACGACATCACCAAGGCGCTGTGGAACGACAGCACGCGCAAGCTGCTCGACGCCGGCCACGCCAAGGGCAAGGAGGTCACCCGCGAGACGGCGCTCGACGGCGTGCCGATTCCGCTGCACCCGGGTGCGGAGAAGTTTTACAAAGAGATCGGGCTCGTCAATTAGCGGCGTCGCCGAGCGGGCGGGGCGGGCCAGCGCGCCCGCTCTCCTGACCCGACATCTCTCGGAACAGGCGATCGCATGACAAGCAGCCCGACGCTCGATATCGACGAAGCGCAGCGCCTCGAGGCCGAATACGACCCGGAGATGCAGTTCCGCCCGGTGCTGCCGCCCGCCACCTGGGTGGTGGTGCCGGCGCTGGTGCTGCTGGGCGTCTATCACTATTACACCGCCGGCTTCGGCATGCCGGCACGGCACTGGCACATCGCCATCCATATGGGCACGGTGATGGCGCTGGTGTTTCTCGTCTTTCCTGCGACCGCTGCGGGAATGGGGCCGCCGCGCTCGCGCTGGTGGCGCCCGGGATCGGTGCCCCTCTACGACTGGGCGGCGGCGGCCGCGGTGGTAGCGGCGTCGCTCTACATCCCGCTTTCCTACTCGACCATCCAGTTCCGCATCGGCGACCCGCTGGCCGTCGACGTTGCGATCGGCACCGTGATGGTCCTGCTGGTGCTGGAGGGGACACGCCGGTCGATCGGCATCGCCCTGCCGCTGATCGCGGTCGTGTTCATCCTGTACGGAGTCTGGGGCAATTACGCGCCCGGCGTTCTGGTTCACCCGGGCAATTCCTGGGCGACCCTGATCAATCACATCTATCTCACCACGGAGGGGATCTTCGGCATCGCCGCCCATGTGGTGGCGACCTACGTGTTCCACTTCGTGCTGTTCGGGGTCATCGCCCAGCGCATGGGGCTGGGCCAGTTCTTCATCGACATCGCGTCTTGCGTGGCGGGCCGCTACTCCGGCGGACCGGCCAAGGTGTCGGTCGTCGCTTCCGGTCTGTTCGGGATGATCTCCGGCTCGTCGATCGCCAACACGGTGTCCACCGGCTCGCTGACCATCCCGGCGATGAAGCGGATCGGCTATGCGCCCAAATTCGCCGCCGCGGTCGAGGCCACCGCCAGCACGGGCGGGCAGATCACGCCCCCGATCATGGGTGCGGCGGCCTTCCTGATGATCGAGTTCCTGGAGATCCCTTACACCGACATCATCCTGGCCGCGATCATCCCGGCGCTCCTGCATTATTTCGGGGTGCTGACGATGGTGCATCTGGAGGCGCGCAAGCGGGGCCTGCGCGGGCTCCGCCCGGACGAGTTGCCGCGCTTCTGGGCCGTCCTGCGCGACGGTTGGCCCACGGTCATCCCATTGATCGTCCTCTTGGTGGTGCTGTTCCGGGGACACACTCCGTTCCTGGCGGCGTTCTACGGCATCACCGGATGCATCGTCGTCGGCTTCCTTAACCCCCGGCACCGGCTGACGCTGCGCGACCTTTGGGAGTCCTTCGCGCTCGGCACGAAATACGCGCTCGCGGTCGGCGCCGCCGCCGCCTCGATCGGCATCATCGTCGGGGTGGTGACGCTCTCGGGCATGGGCTTCCGCATCGCCTATATGATCATCACCTTCGCCCGCGACATCGCCGACACGGTCGGGCCGCTGCTGCCCCTCTTTACTGCCGACCAGCTCATCCTGTTCCTGACCCTGGTGCTGACGGCGATCGCCTGCATCCTGCTCGGCACCGGGCTGCCGACGACGGCGACCTACATCGTGCTGGTGGCGGTCGCCGCGCCGGCGCTGGCGCAGCTCGGCGTGCCGCCGATCGCGACGCACTTCTTCGTCTTCTATTACGGCGTTCTGGCCGACATCACGCCGCCGGTGGCGGTGGCCGCCTATGCCGGCGCCGCCATCGCCAATACGCCGCCGTTCCCGGCCGGCAACACCGCGTTCCGCCTCGCCAACGCCAAGGCGCTGGTGCCGCTGGTGTTCGTCTACGCGCCGTCGATGCTGATCGTGGTCGACAATTTCAGTTGGAGCGAGTTTCTGATCGCGACCGGCGGCGCAACCATGGGCGTGGCGCTGCTCGGGACCGCGTTGATCGGCTACATGTTCATGCCGATGCCCTGGTGGCAGCGCTGGCTCACCGGGGTCGCGGCCCTGCTGATCGTCGCGCCGACGATCGTCAGTACGCTGATCGGCGCGGCGCTGGTGGCGCCGGTGCTGGCGCTCCAGTTCGTGAGCTCACGGCGCATGGTGCCCCGCCCGGCGGGCGCGCCGTGACCGGAACCGCGGTTTCGCGGCGACGTTGGTGACCGCGGCAAGGTCCGGGGAGCACCACCCCGGACGAATCCGGGGAGGACAGCGATGACGATCGGAAGAACTGCCGGCTTCTCGGCGGCGGCCGCGGCGCTCGCGCTGCTGGCCGGATGTGCGGGAGGGCAGGACGAGGCCGGCGAGGTCATGCTGCGGGCCGACCTGTCGGGCGCGGCCGAGGTGCCGCCCGTCGATACGCCGGCCACCGGCAGCACGCGCGCTTGGTACGACGACGATACCAACACGCTCACCTGGGTGGTCGACTACAGCCAGTTGTCCGGGCCGGTCGCGGCGGCGCACTTCCACGGTCCAGCCGGTCCCGGCAGCAGCGGGGCGCCGGTCCAGGTGCCGATCGTCAGCAAGGGGCCGGTCGATCCGCCGATCGCCGGCGAGGCAGTGCTGACCGAGGAGCAGGAAGCCGATCTGCTGGCCGGGCGCTACTATGTCAACATTCACACCGCGGCCAATCCGGCCGGGGAGATCCGCGGTCAGCTCATGCCGGTGCCGGCGAGCCCGACGCGGTAGCGGCGTCCGGGCCTACTGATTCAGCCCGACCGCGGCGGAGAGGGTCGGCCCGATCTCGGCATTGATCACCAGATCGGCGAGATCGTCGAGATCGGTGGGCTCGCGGTTGACGATGACCAGGTTCGCGCCGTTGCGCTTGGCCAGCGCCGGGAAGCCGGCAGCAGGATAGACGACGAGCGACGATCCGACCGCGATGAACAGATCGCAGTCGAGCGTCGCCCGCTCGGCCCGCCGCATCTCGGCCTCGGGCATCGGCTGGCCGAAAGAGATCGTCGCGGTCTTGACCAAATCGCTGCTGCAGGCCGTGCAAACAGGGAGCGTCTCGTCGATCTTGAACGCGGTCAGGATCGGCTCCAGCTCGTGCCGCTCGCCGCAGTCCAGGCATTTCGCGTAGGTCGCGTTGCCGTGCAGTTCGATCACCTGCTCCGGCGGGATACCGGAGCGCTGGTGGAGCCCGTCGATGTTCTGGGTGATCACGTGGGACAGCGTACCGCGTCGGTGCAGGGCGGCGACGGCGAGATGGCCGCGGTTCGGCTCGGCTGCCATCATGGTCTTGTCGGTCTCGATCTTGCGCCGCCAGGTTTCCCGCCGCGCCTCGACCGAGGCGATGAAATCGTCGTAGTAGATCGGTCGGTAGCGGGTCCAGATGCCGCCGGGACTGCGGAAGTCCGGAATGCCGGACTCGGTGCTGATTCCGGCCCCGGTGAATACGACCGTGCGCCGGCTTGCGGCGATCAGATCGCGGAGTTCGTCGACCCGGGTCTTCATGGCGGCGGTCCTCCTCGCATCCTCGGTCGAAAACCTAGTCGTGTGTGGCTGCGGATCAAAGCCCGGCGGCGTCGTACCGCGCGCTCCATTCCGCGACGGCCGCGGCCAGTGCCGGCGGCGCCATGGCGCCCCGCTCGGTCAGATAGAGGGCGATCAACCCGGCCGGCACCGGTTCGAAATAGGTATTGTCTGCGAGGCCCGGCCGCTCCGGCCAGACCTCGGCGCCGTTCATTTGCTCCAGCGGCACGGACCCCGCATCGACGCGCGGGTTGATCTTGTAGGTGTCCGCCGCGATCAGGACCGGCCGGCCCGCCGCCTGCGCCGCAAGTGCCGCGAGATGGCTGCCGACTTTGTTGACCGCGGCGAGGTCGCGGCAGATCGTGTCCGCCCCTAGCAGCACGAGATCGGCGCCGCCGACCGCAAGCGCGAGCTGTGCCTCCGTCGTCAGCCGGACGGTCCGCCCCTGTGCGAGCAGGCGCTCGGCGAGCGCGCGCCCTTCGCAGCCCGGACGCCCCTCGGAAACCGTGACCCGCGCGTGCGGCGCCGCTTCCAGAAGCAGGTCGAGCACGGTGGAGGAGCGGCTCAGCGTCACGATGTGCCCGGCGGTGCCGAGCACCTCGGCGGCGGCTTCGTGCAGCCGGCCGTGCACCGCGTCGCGTTCGGCGTCGAGGCGTGCCGCGGCGGCGGCCACGGCGTCTGGCCAGTCGGCACCGGCAGGGTCCATCGGCAGCAGCTCCCGGAAGCGGAGCGCCCAGTTCGTGATCGGCGCCATGCTGGGGCGTAGGACGCGAATCGTCCGCAGGAGCGCGGCGGCGGCGGCCGTGCGTTCCTCCGGCGTGGCGGCGGCGAGCCGCAGCATCTCGGCCGCGAAGACATCGACCGCTCGGGCCGCGAGTTCCGCTGCGCCCGCGGATCGGTCGTCGCGGATGGCGGCGAGCCGGGCGGCGGCCTCCGGTTCAGCCGGCACGGTCGAGCGCGGGATCCGGCGGCTGCCAGGCGTTCTCGCGTGCCAGCCTGCGATAGGCCGCCATGCTCATCGGGATGCTGCCGGCATAGGCCAGCCCGATCACGGTGAGGGTCGCCCAGGGGGCGCCGACCAGGAACGCGGCGCCGACGCCGACCAGCAGCAGCAGCGGCAGCACGCCGTGGGGCGGCACCTTGATGCGCTTGAACGAGTAGGTCGGAACGCGGCTGACCAGCAGCATGGACACCGTAACGATCACCAGCGCGTTCAGGAACCAATGGCTGAAGATGCCGCTGCGGGTCCAGTCCTGAAAGCTGATCATCATCGGCAGCAGCACCAGCCCGGCCCCGGCCGGCGCCGGTACGCCCGTGAAAAAGCGCATCGCCCATGGCGGCTTCGGCTCGTCCAGGGCGGTATTGAAGCGGGCGAGCCGCAGCGCGACGCAGACACAGTAGAGCAGCACGAGCGCCCAGCCGACGCTTCCGGCGTTCTGCATGCACCAGACATGCAGCATGACCGCCGGGGCCACGCCGAAGCTGATCACGTCGGAGAGCGAATCGAGTTCCGCGCCGAACCGGCTGCTGGCGCCGAGCAGGCGTGCAAGGCGACCGTCGGAGGCGTCGAGCAGGCCGGCGACGGCGATCGCGATAACGGCGTTCTCCCATTCGCCGCGCAGCGCGAACCGGATCGCGGTAAGTCCGGCGCAGAGCGCGAGGACGGTGACGATGTTGGGGCTGAGCCGCGTCAGCGACAGTTCACGCAGGCGCCGCTCGCGCAGGCGCATGCGGTGGGGGTGCAGGCGGGTGCGCCGCATCACCGGCTGGCCCCGCGGCGCGCCGGTTCGGGCGAGGCGAGGTCAGCGATCACCGTTTCGCCGGCGACCATGCGCTGGCCCTCGCAGACCAGCGGCGGCACCCCCGGCGGCAGGTAGACGTCGGCGCGGCTGCCGAACCGGATCATGCCGTAGCGCTGGCCGGCCAAAACCACGTCGCCCTCCGCCACCCAGCACCGGATGCGCCGCGCCACCAGCCCGGCGATCTGGACCACTGCGATATCGACGGGCTCCGGCACGCCGGGACGGTCGAGGCGCAGCCGCAGCGACAGCCGTTCATTCTCCTCGCTCGCCTTGTCGAACGAGGCGTTGATGAACTTGCCCGGACGATAGGCCCGCTTCACGACGCGGCCGTCGGCCGGCATGCGGTTGACGTGAACGTCGAACACGTTGAGGAAGATGCTGATGCGCGGACGTGGCTCGTCGCCCATGCCGAGTTCGCGCGGCGGCGCGGCCGCCACGATCTGCGTGACGATTCCGTCCGCCGGCGCCACCAGCAGGCCGTCCCGCACCGGCGTCACGCGCTCGGGGTCGCGGAAGAAGAAGATACACCAGGTGGTCGCGAGCACGCCGAGCCATCCCAGCGGCTCCCACACGAAGAACAGGATGAGAGTAACCAGTGCGAACAGGCCGATGAACGGCCAGCCCTCGGGATTGACCTTCACGAGGTCGAGGCTGAGAACGCCCTGCGGCTGTTTCGACACGCGCCCGCTTTCCTTCCGTCCTGTGATGCTTTCGGCTCTTCCAGGTTCCTATAAATGAGTATGCGGCCGCAGGCGGCAAGACGGGGCGCGGCGGCGGTCAGCGCTCGCGCTTGCGGAACGGATCCTCGACTAGGCCCGGTGCCTCGATCGGAATCTCGAAATTCTCCAGGAAGGCGCAGGTCATCTGATAGTAGCCGATGGTCAGGACCAGCTCGCACAGTTCGCGGTTGGACAGCCGCTCGGCCAGGGCACCGAAGGTCGCGTCCGATGCCTTGACGTTGCGGACGACCTCGTCCGTGAACCGCAGTACCAGCGTCTCCAGCTCGTCGAACTCGGGCGAATCGGGGCCATCGGCAAGGGCCTTGATCTTCCGGGCCGGCATGCCGACGCGCGCGGCGATACGCTCGTGCTGGAATATCTCGTAGGACGCCCTGCAGAGATGGCCGACGCGAATGATCGCCATTTCACGCAGCACGGGGTCGAGCTGGCTCTTCTGCAGCAGTGCATTGCCGAGCCGGTGCCAGTGTTCGGTGGCCGTCTCCGCCCAGGGCAACATGCGGAAGATGTTGACGTTCGGGTCGATACGGGCCTGGAACTCCGCCAGCTTCGGCGGGAACGAGGCGGGGTCGGGGTAGGGGATCCGGGGCATCGAACCTCCACTTGGCCGCGGGCCCTGCGGCCCGCGCCTCCTTGTACGTCAGAGACACGAGGGAGCAGCCGGAGCGGGTCCCCCGGGCCGGACCCGAGAGACCCGCTCTCCTGGCATTAGCGCATCACGAACGGGTTCGGCACCTCGGTCGCCGTGCTGATCCACACGCTCTTGGTCTGGAGATATTCGTAGATCGCGTCCTGGCCGTTCTCGCGCCCGAGGCCACTGCGCTTGTATCCGCCGAAGGGAGAGGTGTAGCTGACCGCGCGATAGGTATTGACCCAGACCGTACCGGCCTGGATGCGGTTCGACACCTCGACCGCGCGGCGGATGCTCTCGGTCCAGACGCCGGCGGCGAGACCGTACAGCACGTCGTTGGCGATCGCGATCGCCTCCTCCTCGTCGCGGAACTTGATGACGGAGAGGACGGGGCCGAACACCTCCTCCTGGGCGATGCGCATCTTGTTGTCGACGTTGGTGAAGATCGTCGGCTGCACGAACCAGCCGTCGCCCATCTCCTTGGCCGGTCCGCCGCCGAGGACGCAGGTCGCGCCTTCCGATTTGGCGATCTCGATATAGTCCAGGATCTTGCGGTATTGCGGCTGGGTCGTTACCGGCCCCACCTGCGTATCCATGGACAGAGGGTCGCCCATCTTCGCCTTCGAGGCGAAATCGACCAGCTTGTCCATGAACTCGTTGTGGATGCTCTCCTGCAGCAGCAGGCGCGAGCCGGCAATGCAGGTTTGCCCGGTGGCGGCAAAGATGCCGGAGACGGCGCCCTTCACCGCATTGTCGATATTGGCGTCGTCGAACACGATGTTCGGTGACTTCCCGCCCAGCTCCAACGTCACCCGCTTCAGGCCACGCGCAGCGCTCTCATAGACCTTCTGGCCGCTCATCTCGCCGCCGGTGAAGGCGACCTTGGCCACCTTCGGATGCTCGACCAGTGCGGCGCCGATCTCGTGGCCGTAGCCGGTGACGACATTGACGACGCCCTTGGGGAAGCCGGCCTTCTCCACCAGCTTCACGAACTCAAGCGTCGAGGCGGAGGTGAACTCGGAGGGCTTGATGACGACCGTGCAGCCGGCCGCGAGCGCCGGCGCCAGCTTCCAGGCCAGCAGCAGGAGCGGCGAGTTCCAGGGCGTGATCG
>CAZVAR010000027.1:0-28699 GCA_964625225.1 uncultured Alphaproteobacteria bacterium
GGAGGAGATTGGCATCGACCGAAAACGGCGCTTCGCCGCGCTTGTCCTTGGCGATCGGAATCTGATGCTTCTCGGCGAAATCGATCAGGCGCGTGCGGGAAGTCAGGTCCCATTCGCGCCAGGGCGCGATCACCTTGATGTTGGGCTCGAGCGCGTAATAGGTGAGTTCGAATCGCACTTGGTCGTTGCCCTTGCCGGTGGCGCCGTGGGCCACGGCATCGGCGCCGGTTTCGCGCGCGATCTCGATCTGGCGCTTGGCGATGAGCGGCCGCGCGATAGAGGTGCCGAGCAGATACTGGCCTTCGTAGACCGCATTGGCGCGGAACATCGGGAACACGAAGTCGCGCACGAATTCCTCGCGCAAATCTTCCACGAAGATCTGGCGCACGCCCATCATCTCCGCCTTCTTGCGCGCCGGCTCCAGCTCCTCGCCCTGGCCGAGATCGGCGGTGAAGGTGACAACCTCGCACCCGTAGGTCTCCTGCAGCCAGCGCAGGATCACCGACGTGTCGAGACCGCCGGAATAGGCGAGAACGACGCGCTTGACGGAATCAGCCATGGGGGAATGCCCGGAAGGGGTTGGTCGATGCGGCGGCGGAGTATCGGCAAAACATCCCTGCCCCGCAAGGGACCGCCGCCGGCGCTTCACCCGCCGGCCATCCGCCGGACCACATCCGGCCCGTAACCCGCTTCGCGCAGTGCGGCGAGGGTCGGGGCACGGTCGCGCTTGGCCAGGCGGCGGCCGTCCGGGCCGGTCAGCAGGCGGTGGTGGTGATAGTCGGGCACCCGCAGCCCCAGCAGCGCCTGCAGCAGCCGGTGGATGTCGGTCGCCGGCATCAGGTCGGCGCCGCGGGTGACCAGCGTGACGCCTTGGATCGCATCGTCCACCGTGACCGCCAGATGATAGCTGGTCGGCGTGTCCTTGCGGGCCAGCACCACGTCACCGTGCCGGCGCGGGGCGGCCGCGATCTCCCCGGCGCCGCGGTCGTGCCAGCGCAGCGGCCCGGCAAGCGCCGCCGCGCGTTCCATGTCGAGCCGCAGTGCATAGGGGGCACCGGCCGCGATCCGCGCGTGCCGCTCGCCGGCGTCGAGCCGGCGGCAGGTGCCCGGATAGAGCGGGCCGTCCGGCCCGTGCGGGGCGGCGCCGGCGGCTGCGATCTCCGCCGCGATCTCCCGGCGCGTGCAGAAGCACGGGTAGAGCACTCCGAGAGCCTCCAGCCGGGCGAGCGCCCCGGCATAATCGTCCATATGTTCGGACTGCCGTCGGACCGGCCCATCCCAGTCGAGGCCGAGCCAGGCCAGATCCTCCAGGATGGCGTCCGCAAACTCCGGCCGGCAGCGCGTGCGGTCGATGTCCTCCAGCCGCAGCAAGAAGCGGCCGCCCGCCTCGCGCGCGGCGCGCCACGCGAACAGGGCGGAGTAGGCATGGCCGAGATGGAGCCGCCCGGTCGGGCTCGGCGCGAAGCGGGTCACGATCATGCGGCAATGGTGTAGACTGCGAAGCCGCGCTGAATTCGGTCGAGGCCAATATAGGAATGCCGCCGCTGATGTCGCTATCCGGGCCGAGCCGGCCGCCCCGCAGCGGCGGCAAGGCGCGCCAGCTCGTCGTCCTGCTGCACGGGCTGGGCGCCGACGGCAACGACCTGATCGAGCTCGCTCCGATCTTCGGGCAGGCGCTGCCCGACGCCGCCTTCGTCGCCCCGGACGCGCCGTTCCCCTGCGACATGGCCCCGTTCGGCCGGCAGTGGTTCAGCGTCCAGGACCGGTCGCCGTCGATGCTGTTGGGCGGGGTCCGGCTCGCCGCGTCGCTGCTGGATCCTTTTCTCGACGAGCAGCTTGCCGCGCACGGGCTGCCGCCGGACCGGCTGGCGCTGGTCGGCTTCAGCCAGGGCACGATGACCGCGCTGCACGTCGGCCTGCGCCGGCGGTCGGCGCCGGCCTGCATTCTGGGCTATTCAGGCCGGCTGCTGGCGCCGGAGCTGCTGGCCGCCGAATGTACGTCCCGGCCGCCGGTGCTGCTCGTGCACGGCGACGCGGACGAGGTCGTGCCTTTCGAGTCGCTGGCGCAGGCGGAGCAGGGGCTGCGTGCCGCCGGCGTCGCCGTCGAGACGCGGGTGTGCCGCGGACTCGGTCACGGCATCGACGAGGAGGGAATGATCCTCGGCGCGCAGTTCCTGCGCAGGGCCTTCCCGGCCGGCGGATGAGACCGGACTGCGCGAGCGCCGCCGCGGATCGCGGCGCCGGCCCGGAGAATCCATCCGTCGAGGCGCAGAGGCGGCGCCGGCCGCGTGAAAACTGCGTCGCGCCGGCACGAGTTCGTTGTTCGTTAGCACCGAGCCATTAGATTGAGCGTCATGCCATCGAGACCGCGCCGATGAGATCCTTCGATCCGGCCGTGGCGGGACAGCCCCGCCGCGTCTCCGATCTGCTGTTGCAGACGCTCAGCGCACCGGGCGGACCGGAAATCACGGTGGCGGACCTGGTCTCCGGCCTCAAGGACCGGGCGTTCGGCGTGGTGCTGCTGGTATCGGCGCTGCCGAACTGCATCCCGGCTCCGCCGGGGCTCGGGTCGGTGTTCGGGTTGCCGCTGCTGTTCTTCGCGCTTCAGTTGGCGATGGGCCGAGAGGAACCGTGGCTGCCGGCATTCGTTCTGCGCCGGCGGATGCGGCGGACGGATCTGTTCAAGGTCGTGCTTCGCGCGCTGCCTTGGATTCAGCGCTTCGAGCGGATCTGCCGCCCCAGATACTCGCTCCTGGCTTCCGGGGCCTGCGAACGGATGCTGGGCGCCTTCATCGCGGTGCTCGCCGCCTCGGTCATCCTCCCGCTGCCGTTGACCAACTTCGTACCGGCGGTCGCGACCGCCGTCCTCGCCCTGGCACTGCTGGAGGAGGACGGGCTCGCCGTCGTGCTCGGCATTCTCGTCGGCCTGGGCGGGATCCTGCTGACCGCCTCGATGCTGCTGGCGCTGACCGGGCTCGTGCTTCTCGGGATCGGCTGATCGGCGCGGCCGCCGCGCCGGTGCCGCGGCGGCCGCACCCTGCCCGGGTTCCGCAGGCGACGTCAGTAGGCCGGGCGTGCGCCCGCGGGCGTCTGTTCGCGCGGGGTCTTGCCGACGCCCTCCCGGACCGCTTTCACGGCCGCCGTCGCCGCGGTCTGCATCAGCCCCATCTCGCTGGCGATCGTGACGAGCTGGAAGCCCTTGTCGATCATCTGCGCCGCATAGGCCGGCGTGCCGCAATGGATGCCGGCATGGACGCCGTGCTTCTTGGCGCCGGCCAGGATGCGGTCGATCGCCTCGACCACGACCGGGTCGGTCTGGTCCAGCTTCGCCTGCCGCCCCAGGGCAAGCCCGAGGTCGGAGGGGCCGACATAGATGCCGTCGAGCCCGGGCGTGCTCAGGATCTCGTCGAGATTCTTGAGCGCCTCGCCGGTCTCGATCATCGCGATTGCGAGCACCGTCTCGTTCGCCTTGTCCGGCGTAAAGTCCGGGCCGCCATACAGGAAGTTGCGGGCGCCGGCGAAGCTGCGATAGCCGATCGGCGGGTATTTGCAGGCTCCGACCAGCCGCTGCGCTTCCGCGCGGTTGTTGATCATCGGGCAGATGATGCCGTAGCAGCCGGCGTCGAGCATCTTCATGATGATGCCCGGCTCGAGCCACGGCACGCGCGCCATCGGGGTCGCATCCTTGGTCGAGATCGCCTGCAGCATGGCGACCGCGCCCGAATAGTCGACCAGGCCGTGCTGTACGTCGATGGTCAGTGAATCCCAGCCGCAATGCGCCATCGCTTCGGCGGAGACGCTGCTCGGGATGGCGAGCCAGCCATTGACCACGGCTCCGCCGGATTTCCAAATGGTACGGACCTTGTTCTCGCGCACGGGGTCCCCCTTTCCATTGCTAGCCCGGGGCCGCCTCGGGCCCGGTCGCTGACGCGGGCGGCCTCGTGCCGCTATACTGCGCCAATAACGCAGGCGAATGCTATCCTGCCTTTCGTTGCAAACGAGGTATAGCGTCCGCCGGCGCCCAGCGAAAGGAATCCCCGATGGAGCGGTCCGAACGATCCCCCGAGACGAAGCCCGAGATTACCCGTACTCTCGCCGGACAGGCCAGCCGCCTGCGCTTCGGCGATCTGCCGGAGGCGGCGGTGACGGTCGCCCGGCACTGTCTGCTGGACTGGCTTGGCGTCACACTCGCCGGGGCCGACGAACCGCTGGTCCGCATGCTGGCGGAGCAGGCGGGCGAGGACGGCGGCGCGGCACAGGCGACCCTGGTCGGCTACGGCACCAGGCTGACCGCCGGCCAGGCCGCCCTGGTCAACGGCGCGGCCGGCCATGCGCTCGACTTCGACGACGTGCTCGGTGTGATGAGCGGGCACCCGACGGCGCCGGTCATGCCGGCGGCATTGGCGATGGCCGAGAAGCTGGGCCTCGACGGCAAGGCCCTCATCACCGCGTTCGTCGCCGGCGTCGAGACCGAGGCGCGGATCGGCCGCATGATGGCGGACAGCCACTACGCGAAGGGCTTCCATGCCACCGCCACCTTCGGCACCTTCGGCGCCGCCGCGGCCTGCGCCAACCTGCTCGGCCTGGATGAGGAGCGCACGGCGACCGCGTTCGGCATCGCCGGGACGCAGGCGGCGGGGCTGAAGTCGATGTTCGGCACGATGTGCAAGCCGCTGCACGCCGGCAAGGCGGCGCAGAACGGTCTGCTCGCGGCGGCGCTCGCGGCGCGCGGCTTCACCAGCCGCGGGGATGTGCTCGACTGCGTCCAGGGCTTCACCGACACGCAGGCCGACGACGCCGCGCCGGAGCAGGCGCTGGAAGGTCTGGGCGAGGTCTGGCATCTGCCCGACGTGCTGTTCAAGTACCATCCCGCTTGCTACGGCACGCACGCGCCGATCGAAGCGGCGAAGCGGGCCGCCGCCAACCCGGCCTTCGCACCGGATCGGCTGGAGCGGGCGGAGGTGCGTGTCGATGCGCGCTGCCTCAGGATGTGCAACATTCCGGCGCCGACCACCGGTCTCGAGGGCAAGTTCAGCCTTCGTTACAATGTCGGCCTCGCGCTGGCCGGGGGCGCGACCGGGGCGCTGGCCCCCTATTACGACGACCGGGTCGGCGAACCGGCCGTGGTGGCACTGCGCGACCGGGTGCGGGTCGAGGCGGCCGAGGGCCTCGCGGCGCACGAGGCGGAGGTGATCCTGCACCTGCGCGACGGCGTCGTGATCCGCGAGCGCTACGATGTCGGCGTACCGGAGCGCGATCTCGGCGTTCAATGGGACAAGCTGGTTGGAAAGTTCCATGCGCTGACCGAGCCGCTGATCGGCGCGGCCCGGGCGCGGGAGGTCGTCGACATGGTCGCCGAGGCGGAGCGGCTGGCCGAACCCGGCCGTTTGCTCCAGGCGTGCGCCGTCCGGCGCTGAGCGCCGCCGGCCGCCCGGCCACGGCGGGCGGGTAGGGCCGGCCGCAACCGGCCTCCGCCCGCTGCCGTCGCGCCGCCTCGCATGGTGGAGCGGGTCCCGGCGGCGCGGCGCTCCCCGTCCGGGATACCGATCGGTGCCGTGACGGCTTCGTGCCCGGCCGGGGGGCAGGACCATATGCAGTCGCCGCCGACATTGCAGGCATTCATCGCGCGGCTTGCCGACTATGGCGACCGGCCGGCGGTCGTCGCCCTCGGTTCCGGGAGGCGGTGCAGCCATGCGGCGCTGGCGCGCGACGTGCGGGCCCTCGCCGCCGGCCTGCTGGCGGGCGGGCTCGCGCCGGCGGAGCGCGTCATCCTCTATGCGCCGAACAGCGCCGAATGGATCGTTGCGGCGCTCGGAATCGTCGTCGCGGGCGGCGTCGTGGTGCCGCTCGACACGCTGATGCCGGACGCGGATCTGAGGCATGTGCTCGGCGATTGCGGCGCCCGGCGCGCCTTCACGACCCGGGACCGGGCCGACGCGTTGCGGGCCGCCGCCGGAGCACCACTCGATCTGGTGCTGCTCGACGGCGATGCCGATGCGCAGGATGCCCGCGGCTGGCGCGCGCTGAGCGGCGACCCGGCGGCCCCGCTGCCGGATCTGGGCGCCGGCGATCTGGCGGCACAGTTCTACACCTCGGGCACGAGCGGCCTGCCGAAGGGCGTGCCGCTGACCCATGCGAACATCGCGGCCAATGTCGCGGCGCTCCTGGCCGAGGATCTGGTCGCGCCGGACGAGCGGGTCTGCCTGCCGTTGCCGCTGTTCCACGTCTATCCCTTCGTCGTCGGCATGCTGGTGCCGCTGGCGGCAGGGGCGGCGCTGATCCTGCCGGCAGGCGTCAGCGGCCCGGAGATCGCGCAGGCGTTGCGGGAGGAGCGGGCGACCGCCGTCATCGGCGTGCCGCGCCTCTACGACGCCCTGCTCGCCGCGATCCGTGGCCGCGTCGGCCGGTACGAGGCGGCCGGGGCGGTCTTCGACCGGCTGCTGGCCGTTTCGGCGTGGGCTGCGCGCCGTGGCGGCCGGGGCATCGGGCGGCTGCTGTTTGCCCCAGTGCGCCGCTCGGCGGCACCGTGCCTGCGGCTGCTCGTCTCCGGCGGCGCCAAGCTGGAGCCGGAACTCGCCTACGCCCTGGAAGGGCTCGGCTGGGAGGTGCTGACCGGCTACGGCCTGACCGAGACGAGCCCGATCGTCACCTTCAACCGGCGCGGCCGCGCCCGGCTGGACACCGCGGGCCAGCCGCTGCCCGGGGTCGAGCTGCGGATCGAGGCGCCGGACCAGGACGGGATCGGTGAGGTCATGGTCCGCGGGCCGAACGTCTTTGCCGGCTATCACCGGCTTCCGGAGCGCACGGCCGAAGCGTTCGCCCCCGACGGCTGGTTCCGCACCGGCGACCTCGGGACGCTCGATGCCGACGGCTATCTCCGGCTGACCGGCCGGCGCTCGGACGTGATCGTCCTGCCCGGCGGCAAGAAGGTCGATCCCGAGGCGGTCGAGGAGGCCTATCTGGCCGGTCCGGAGATTCGCGAGATCGGCGTCCTTCTCCACGACAACCGGCTCGTCGCGCTCGTCGTCCCGGCGGCGGCCGAGGGCGGGGAGGAGGCGGTCGCCGCGGCGATCCGTGCCACGTCGCAGACGCTGCCGTCCTACCGGCGCGTGACCGATTTCGCGATCCTGCGGCAGCGGCTGCCGCGCACCTCGCTCGGCAAGATCCGGCGGTTCCAATTGCCGGACCTCTACCGCGAGGCGAAGGCGGGCCGGCTTGCGATGCGGCCGAAGGATCTGTCGCCGGAGGATCGGACGCTGCTGGCGGCGGAGCCCGCCCGGCATGTGTGGGACTGGCTGCATCGACAGTTCCCGGACCGAGCGGTCGGCATGGATGCGAGCCTCGCCACGGATATCGGCATCGACTCGCTCGCTTGGGTCGGTCTGACGCTCGACCTGCAGGAGACGACCGGCGTGCGGCTGACGGAGGAGCGTCTCGCGCGTCTCGACACCGTTCGTGATCTGCTGCGGGCCGCCGTCGAGGCGGCGGCGGAGCCGGCGGCGGCAGCGCCGGCGACGACGGCGGAGCCGGATCAGCTGCTCGAGCGTCCCGGGCCGGCCCTGCGGCTGGTCGGAAGCGTCGTGTCCGGGGTCAACCGGCTCGCCTTCCGGTCGCTGTTCCCGTTGACTGTGCATGGCCGCGAGAACATCCCGGCGCAAGGCCCGCTGCTGTTCGCGCCGAACCATCTCAGCTATCTCGACCCGTTCGCGGTCGGTGCGGCGCTGCCGCGCGCCGCGATGCGCCGGACCTGGTGGGCCGGCTTCTCGGGGTTGCTGCACAGCACCCGCCTGCGCCGGCAGTTCAGCCGTGCCGCCCGGGTGTTTCCGGTCGACGAGGCGCGGCCGGCCTCCAGCCTCGCCTTCGCGCGCGCGGTCCTGGATCGCGGCGACAATCTGGTCTGGTTTCCGGAGGGCGCGCGGTCGGTCGACGGGACGCTGATGCCCTTCATGCCGGGGGTCGGTGTCCTGGTCGAGGAGACCCGCGCCACGGTCGTGCCCGTCCTGATCCGGGGCACGTGGGAGGCCTGGCCCCGGGGACAGCGCCTGCCGCGGCCGCACCGCATCGTCGTGACCTTCGGCCGCCCGCTGACCGCCGATCGCCTGGCCGCGATGGGCGAGGGCGAGGACCGCACGGCGCGGATCGTGTCGGGGCTCCGCCGCGCCATCCTGGATCTCGCGCAGTCCGGCCCGGCCGCCGCGTAAGCCCGGGTCGCGCCCGGACAACCACCGCAGCCTCCCGCCGGCCCGCCTCAGGATCGCCTGAAGCCCGCCAGGGTCAGGGCATGCCTGTAGCGCTCGCGGACTTCACGGTCCTGGTGCGGGATGGCCCGGACGATATCCTCGACCGAGATTCCGGGTGCGTATCCTTCGACGATCCGGACCGAGCGGCCCGCCCGCTCCGTGTCGCCCGCCATCGCGGCGCAGGCGGCGATCAGCCGGTGCACCCAGATGATGTCCGGATTGTCGATCAGCGCCTTGTCGATCCAGTCCAGCGCCTCCGCGTAGCGCTCGCCGACGAAGTTGGCGAGGCCCATCCCGACATAGAGGTTGTGCCGCATCGGGTCGAACGGGCTCAGCCGCAGCGACCGCTGGAAGTGCTCCTTCGCGATCTCCGGCTTTGCCTGATAGCAGTGGATGTACCCGCTGCGATTCCATCCCCAGGCGGAGTTGGGATCGAGTTCGAGACCCATGGCGACATGCGCCGCCGCCGAGGTGACATCGGCCGCGACGCACTCCGCGGTTCCGAGCAGGATCAGGACCAGCGGGTCCGCCCTGTCGAGCGCCGCGGCGCGGCGGGCGAGCTGCAGCGCCTTCTCCCGGTGCGGGGCCGGGTGGCGCGTCCAGTTGTAGACGAGCTGTTGACCGTGGCACCAGGACAGAAGGGCGTGCGCCAGCGCGTAGTCGGGCTCGAGGTCGATGGCGTGCTGCAGCAGGTCCATCGCGTCGATGCTGGCCCGCTGATCGAGCGCCCAGCAGCCCGGCAGAGCCCGCAGAACGCAGTCGTAGGCGTCGAGGCTCTGCGGGCGCTGCCGGCGCGCGCGCCGGACTTCGGCGACCAGAATGGTCGGCGCCAGGACCCCGACGATCGCTTCGGTGATCCGGTCCTGCACGTCGAAGACGTCCGCCCATTCACCTTCGAACCGTTCCGCCCAGATCTCCTCGCGGGTCGGCGCGTCGATCAATTGCACGGCGACGCGAAGGGACCGGCCGGCCGCGCGCACGCTGCCCTGCACGACGTAGCGCACGCCGAGCGCGCGCGCGACCTCCCTGACGTCCGGGGCGGTGCCGCGGAAGGCCTGTGCCGAACCTCGCGCGATCACGAAGAAGCTCCGGATCCGCGAGAGGCCGGACGTGATCTCATCGACCAGCCCGTCGACGAGGTACACAACCTCCGGATCCTCGCTCAGGGAGCGAAACGGCAGGACGACGAGGCTCGGCCGGTTCGCGGGCACGGCCATCCCGGCCGGGTCCGGAGCGGGACCGCGTGCCGGTTCCGTAACGGTCGGCGCGCCGATGGCGCCGGATTCCGGAGCGACGGAGGGAGCGTTGTCCTCCCGCACCTCACCGACGAAGCGGAAGCCGCGGCCATGGACCGTACGGATCAGGCGCTGTGCCGTCCCGTCGTCGCCGATTGCCTGCCGGGCCGCCTTGATCCGGCTGCTGAGGGTCGCCTCGGAGACGATCCGGCCGCTCCAGATCCGCTCGATCAATTCGTCCTTGGTGACCACACGCTGCCGATTGCCGATCAGCAGGACCAAGAGGTCGAAGACCTGCGGTTCGACGGGCACGAGCCGCCCGTTCCTCCGCAGTTCGTAGGCCCCGGGTTCGATCGTGCAGTCCTCGAACCGGAATGCCATCGTCGGCGCGCTCCTTCGATCGGCGGACACCGCGGCTCCCGACCGCCTCAGGGGGGCGCGCAGGTCGCGTCCAGGGCCGGCCGCAAAAGCCGAGGGTTCTCCAGGAATTCTCCAGGCCGGCTTCAAGCATCCGGGACCGGCCGGGCCTAGGCTTCCGGACATGGATCGGGCCGCCCGACCGGCCGAGCGATCCGCCAACCCGAGCCACGAGGATATTACCATGAATACGCAGATGAACGGCGTCGACGTGGGCGCCCTTGTCGATACGATCGGTGCCATCAAGGCCGACCCGACCATTGCGGAGTTCAAGTTCCGCGCCAGCAACAACTGGATCGAAGGCGGCCTGAACCGGACCCGGGTCGAGCCCTGCTATGGCGCGAAGCAGGAGCACCCGCGCCCGGCGGAGTTCGTCTTCCTCAACGACGAGCCGCCGGTGCTGCTCGGGCAGGATCGCGGCGCCAACCCGGTCGAGTTCGTTCTTCACGCGATGGCGGGATGCATCACGACCACCCTCGTCTATCACGCCGCCGCCCGCGGCATCGCCGTCAAGTCGGTCGCGACGCGGTTCGAGGGCGATATCGACCTGCGCGGCCTGCTGGCGATGGATCCCGCCGTGCGCCCCGGCTATCGGGAAATCCGGGTGCAGGTCGCCGTCGAGGCGGACGCGCCCGAGCCGCAGGTGCGGGACCTCGTCGCGTTCGCGATGGCCCATTCGCCGGTCTTCAACACCATCATGAACCCGGTTCCCGTAGTGCTGTCCGTGGGAGGCGAACCCGTCCGCGCGGCGGCCTGACGGAACGCGCCGCGGCGGCGATCCTGCGCGTCGCCGCGGCAGCCCGGCTCAGCCGAACACGGTGTCCAGCAGCATCATCACCGCGAACCCGATCATCAGCCCGACGGTGCCGACCGTCTGGTCGTCGCCGCGACGCGTTTCGGGGATCACCTCGCCGCTGATGACCCACAGCATGGCCCCGGCCGCGAAGGCGAGGCCCCAGGGCAGCAACGGCTCCGCGACGGTGACCGCGACGACGCCGACCAGGCCGCCGACCGGCTCGACGAGGCCGGTGCACAGGGCCACCAGGACGGCGTCGCGGCGTCGGTAATGATGCGCCACCAGCGCGGCCGCGACCGCGAGTCCCTCCGGCACGTTCTGGATCCCGATGCCGATCGCGATCGCCAGCCCCGTGGCTGCGTCGCCGCTGCCGTAGCCGACTCCCACCGCGAGCCCTTCAGGGAGGTTGTGCAGCGTGATCGCGAACACGAAGAGCCAGATGCGGGCTAGCCGGTCGCCGTGCCGGCCGTGTCGGCCGAGGACGAAATGCTCGTGCGGGAGGTGCGCGTTGATCGTCCAGATCGCCGCGCCGCCCGACAGCAACCCGACGATGATCTTGAGCACGGCGACCGTCTCGCCGTCGCCCTGCCGCTGCGCGGCCTCCAGCCCCGGCAGGATCAGCGAGAAGACGGAGGCTGCCAGCATCACGCCGGCGGCGAAGCCGAGCAGCCCGTTCTGCACGCGCCCCGACGGCGTCCGCATCGCCAGCACCGGAACGGCGCCGACCGCGGTCGCCAACCCGGCGAGCAGACTCGCAAGCGTTCCGGCCAGGATGACCGACATCGGGCCGCCGGGCGGAAGGGGCGGGTGCTCTTGCGGTCAGCGGGGGATGGTGCCGCTCGCCTTCAAGGCTTCGATCTCCGCCGGGCTCATGTCGAGGAGGTCGCGCAGGACCTCGTCCGTGTGCTGTCCCAGAAGCGGCGGGGCCGAGGGAGCGACGGTCGGCGTCTCGGAGAAGTTCAGCGGCGAGCCGAGCAGGCGCAGCGCGCCCGCGGTCGGATGCTGGATGGTCCGGATCATGTTCCGCGCCGCGACCTCCGGCGACTCGATCGCTTCCGAGACCGTTCGGACCGCGCCCGCCGGCACGCCCGCCGCCACCATGCGCTCCAGCCAGTGCTCGCGGCTGTTCGCGGCGAAGATTCCGTCGAGCAGTTCGAACAGCGCGGCTCGGTTCTCCTGCCGCGCCGGATTGGTCGCGAAGCGCGGATCCTTCAGGATGTCCGGCCTCTCCAGCACGTTCTCGCAGAGCCGCGCGAACAGGCGCTGCGTGCCGACGGCCATGTAGAACGGCCCGGTCTGTGTCTGGAACAGTCCCACGGGCACCGCCGCCGGGTGACTGTTGCCCATCTTGACCGGGTTCTCGCCGGAGACGAGATAGCTCTGGGCCGCGTTGGTCTGCACCGCCATCGCGACGTCGAGCAGGGCAAGGTCGATGTGCTGGCCGCGGCCGGTCCGCTGCCGGGCTACATAGGCGGCGAGAATGGCGGAGGTCGCGTAGAGCGCGGTGAAGGTGTCGACGATCGCCAGCGGGTGCCGCAGCGGGTCGCGCCCGGGCTCGCCCGTGTAGGACATCATGCCCGACTCGGCCTGCAGCACCGGGTCGAACCCCGGCCGGTCGGACCAGGGGCCGGTCTGGCCGTAAGCGGAGATCGAACAGTAGATCAGGTGCGGGTGGCGTGCCGCCATCGTCTCGTAATCGAAGCCCAGCCGGGCCATGACGCCGACGCGGTAGTTCTGGATCAGCACATCGCACTTGGCCGCGAGCCGGTGAACGACGTCCTTCGCCTGCGGCGAGCGCAGGTCGAGGGCGATGCCCCGCTTGTTGCGGTTCATCGCCAGGAAGTAATGGGCCTCGCCGCCGGCGGCGGGGGGCTTGAAGTGCCGCGTGTCGTCTCCCCCGTCCGGGTTCTCGATCTTGATGATTTCGGCGCCCATGTCGGCAAGCTGCATCGTGCAGAAGGGACCGGCGAGGACGCGGCTGAAATCGAGTACGCGCATTCCGGCCAGAGGGGCGGTGGACTGGTCCGTCATCCTGTTCCTTCTTCTTCTCGCGTGCGGACCGGGGGCTCGGGATCCCGGGTCCCGGTCCGGAGCGTCTGTCGGTGTGACGTCGGATTGCCGGTTCGATCCTGGCAATGACAAGGGGGAAAAGCGACTACGCCTATCGTACCACGCCGCTCTCCCGCAGCTTCGCGACCTGCTCCGGCTCCATGTCGAGCACGGTGCGCAGGACCTCTTCGGTGTGCTGACCGAGCAGCGGCGGTGCGACCGGATCGACGACCGGCGTCTCGGAAAACTTCAGCGGCGAGCCGATCATGCGGATCGCCCCGGCGGTCGGGTGCGGCACGGAGCGGACCATCTGCCGCGCCGCGGCTTCGGGGGATTCCACGGCCTCGTCCACGGAACGAACCGCGCCGGCCGGCACCCCGGCCTCCTTGAACTTTCGCAGCCAGTGCTCGCGCGTGTTGGTCGCGAAGATCGCGTTCAGCATCGCATTGATCTCGTCGCGGTGCTTGATGCGGTCGGAGAGCGTCCTGTAGCGCGGGTCGTCCAGAAGCTCCGGCTTCTCCAGCACTCCCTCGCAGAACCGCTTCCACAGCCGCTGGTTTGCGAGCGCGATGTAGAACGGTCCGGTCGAGCCCCAATAGAGGCCGTTCGGCACCGAGGTCGGGTGCCCGTTGCCGCGCCGCGGCGGCACCTTGCCGGAGGTGAGATAGTACATGCCGACATTGGTCAGCACGGAGAGCGCCACGTCGAACAGGGCGAGGTCGATGTGCTGGCCGCGGCCGGTCTTCCGCCGCGCCTCCAGGGCGCCCATCACCGACAGCGCCGAATAGAGGCCGGTATAGGTGTCGATGATCGCGAGCGGATGCCGCAGCGGGTCGCCGTCCGGCTCGCCGTTGAGCGACATCAGGCCCGCCTCGGCCTGGAGGATCGGGTCGAAGCCCGGCAAGTCGGCGAGCGGGCTCTCGCGCCCGTAGGCTGACACCGACAGATAGATGAGGTGCGGGTGCCGTGCCTTCATGGAGTCGTAGTCGAGCCCCTGCCGGCTCATCACGCCCTTGCGGTAGTTCTCGACCAGCACGTCGCATTTCGCGGCGAGGCGGTGGATCAGCTCCTGTCCCGCGGCCGTCGTGATGTCGATCGCCACGCTTTTCTTGGTGCGGTTGACCGACAGGAAGAAGTGAGCCTCGCCCCCGGCCTCGGGCGGCTTCATGCTGCGGGTCTCGTCGCCGCCGTCGGGGTTTTCGACCTTGATCACCTCGGCGCCCATGTCGGCGAGCACCATGGTGCAGATCGGTCCGGCCAGGACCCGCGACAGATCGAGAATGCGGATGCCCGAAAGGGGTTTCACGGACGGACCGGTCATGCGTGGCGCTTCCTTGTCGCTGTCGCTCTCCTGCCCGATCGCCGGGCGGTGGTCGCCTGAGGGTCGGACCAATTCGTCGGCCGGGTCAACCCCCCGATCGCGCCGGGCCGCCGCTGGACTGGAAGGCGAAGCCGTGTCCTGCCTCACGGGCATGAGCCGCTCGCCTGGTGCGCGGCCTCCGGCTAGGTCGTCAGCCGATCGGAGCCGGCCGGGAGGAGGAGCGCCCTGCAGCTACGTGGGCTTCGTTCGCCGATCCTGGCGACGGCCGCTTTCACCGCCGCGACCTGGGAGGTCACGTTCCGCTATTAGACGATCCCGAACCGCGCCGATGCCGACGCGCTGGCGGAGCTCCAGGAGGTCCACGGCGTCACGATCGACCGCATGCCGGATGCGGCGCTGGCCAAGATCCTTGAAGCCTGGGAGGTGATCGCCGGCGAGGAGGCCGAGAAGGATCCCGTCTTCGGGAAGGTCCCGGACTCACGGCGGGACTACGCCGGCAAGATCGTGCCGGCGCGGCGGTTCGTCTACGCGCCCCATGCGCTTGGCGCGAACCGTTACTGTCCGGTGGAGAAGCAACCACACCGCCTGCCTCCCGGCCACATCCCCTCACCGTATGACGCGACCGGCGCGCAGCGCCGCGATGCGGTCGGTGTCGTAACCCAGCACGTCGCGCAGGACCTCGTCCGTATGCTGTCCCAGGGCCGGTGCCGGGCCGGGATCGCGGACGGGGGTGTCGGACAGGCGCAGCGGCGAGGCGACCGTCTCGTAGCGGCCGGCCGTGGGGTGGTCGACCGGCCGGATCATGCCGCGGGCGCGCGGTTCGGGTGCGGCGAGGGCCTCGGTGAGCGTGCGCACGCTCCCCGCCGGCACGCCCGCCCTGCGGCAGCGCTCGATCCACACGTCGCGCGGCTCCCGGCCGAAGCTCTCCTCCAGTGCCGCATTGAGCTCGGCCACGTGCCGGCGGCGGTCCGCATTGGTGCGGAAGCGCGGGTCCTCGGCCAGCTCCGGCCGCTCCAGCACCTCGACGCAGAGGCGCCGGAACTGGCGGTCGTTGCCGACGATCAGGTTCAACAGGCCGTCGGCGCAGCGATAGACGCCGGTCGGAACGACCAGGAAGGAGCCGTTGCCGGTCCGCGGCGGGTTCTGCCCTGTCAGCAGCGCGCCCTGCGCCTGGAAGCTGGTCACGGCCAGCACCGTGTCGAGCAACGCCATGTCGATGTGCTGTCCGCGGCCGGTGGTCGCCCGGGCATGGACCGCGGCGAGAATCGCCATCCCGGCGTGCAGGCCGGTCAGCGTGTCGGCCAGCGACGCGCCGGTCCGTACCGGCTCGCTCTCCGGCCCGCCGGTCAGATACATCAGGCCGCCCTCGCCCTGGGCGATCTGGTCGTAGCCGACATTCATGCGGTAGGGGCTGTCATGGCCGTAGCCGGAGATCGAGCAGTAGATCAGCCTCGGATTGACGGCGGCCAGCGCCGCATAATGCAGCCCGTGCCGCTCCATCACGTCGGCCCGGAAGTTCTGCACCAGGATGTCGCTGTGCGCGGCGAGGTCGCGGCAGATCGCCCGGCCTTCCTCGCTGGCCATGTTGAGGGCGAGGCTCTTCTTGTTGCGGTTGACCGCGAGGAAGTAGGCGCTCTCGCCGCCCTGGCCCGGCGGCTGGTAGGAGCGGGTATCGTCGCCGCCGTCAGGATGCTCGATCTTGATCACCTCGGCCCCGAGATCGGCGAGCACCATGGTCAGATAGGGACCGGCCAGCACGCGGGTGAAGTCGAGCACGCGCAGGCCGGCGAGGGGAGGCGGAGTGGGCACGGCGTCTTCTCCCGGGAGCGCGGGGGCGGGTCGCGCTCGCGACCCGCCGCACGTCGCCCCTGCTTCGGTCGGAAAGGGCGGGCGGGGACGGTCGCGCTCCGCTACTTCCCGAACGCGCCCGCCTCACGCAGCTCGGCAAGCCGCGTCGCGTCGTAACCCAGCCACTCGGCCAGCGCCGCCTCCGTGTGCTGCCCGAGCGTCGGAGCGCCGACCGGCTCGCGCACGGGTGTACCCGTGAAGCGCATCGGATTGCGGATGCACGGCACCGTGCCGGCGGTTGCGTGCGGCGCGGTCGTCAGCAGGCCGCGCTCGCGCACCTCCGGCGCCTCCGCCGCCTCGGCGATGGTACGAATGGGGCCGGCCGGGACGCCGGCGGCACGCATCCGCTCCACCCAATTGTCGCGGGTATCCGTCGCGAAGATGTCGTCGAGAATGACGCGCAGCCGCTCCTTGTTGGCGACACGTGCCGGATTGGTCTCGAAGTTCGGGTTCGCGCCGAGATCGGGGCGGCCGAGCACGTCGTTGACCAGCTTCTTCCAGACCCGCTCGCCGGCGATCGTCATCTGGAACGGGCCGTCGCTGGCCTGGAACACGCCGATCGGCTCCGCCGCCGGGCTGCCGTTGCCCATGCGCGACGGATTGCGGCCGTCGACCAGATAGGACATGCCGAAATGATAGGTCATCGCGACCGCGGTGTCGTAGAGCGCGACCTCCACATACTGTCCCTCGCCAGTCCGCTCGCGGGCGTAGAGCGCGGCGAGCACCGCCTGGGCCGCGGCGAGGCCGGTGGTCACGTCGATCATCGGGATGCCGGTGCGCACGGGCGGCCGGTCGGGATAGCCGGTGATCGACATGAAGCCGCTTTCCGCCTGGACGACCGGATCGTAGCCGGAGCGCGAGGCGAAGGCGCCGTCGCGGCCGTAGCCGGAGATCGAGCAGTAGACGAGACGCGGATTGGCTGCGGCCACCGTCGGGTAATCGAGGCCGAACTTCGCCATCACCCCGGTGCTGAAATTCTCGACCACCACATCGGCCTTGTCGATCAGCGCCCGTGCGACCGCGCGTCCCTCCACCGTGCCCAGGTCGAGCGCCACGCTGCGCTTGTTGCGGTTGTAGGCGAGATAGTAGGCGCCCTCGCCGCCGATCCTCGGAGACTGGTAGCCGCGCGAATCATCGCCGCCTTCGGGATGCTCGATCTTCAGCACGTCGGCGCCGAGGTCGCCGAGCGTCATCGTGCAGTGCGGTCCGGCGATGACCCGGGTGAAGTCGACGACCCGGATGCCGGCAAGGGCGGTGGTCGGCTCGGCCCGGGCCGCCGGCGCTGCGGATCGGGCGGACTTGGCGCCGTCGCCGAGCCACTCGGCCATGACCGCCTCGGTGTGCTGTCCCAGATAGGGTGCGCCGACCGGCTCGCTGACCGGCGTCCTGGAGAGACGCAAGGGGCTGCGCACGTCCGGCACGTCGCCGGCCACCGGGTGCGGCGCGCGCCGGATCAGGCCGCGCTCCCGCGTTTCCGGGGCGTTCATCGCCTCCTCGATGGTCCGGATCGCGCCCACCGGCACGCCGGCCGCCCGCATCCGATCGACCCAGGCGTCGCGGCCGTCGGTCGCGAAGATGTCGTTCAGCACCGCGCGCAGCCGGTCCTGGTTCGCGACCCGTGCCGCATTGGTGGCGAAGTCGGGGTCCTCCAGCAGGTCCGGTCGGCCGAGCACTTCGCCGGCCAGCCGCCGCCAGGGCCGCTCGCCGGCGACGGTGAGGTAGAACGGCCCGTCGGCCGCCTCGAACACGCCGATCGGCTGCGCGATCGCGCTGCCGTTGCCGGTGCGCTGCGGGCACTTGCCGTCAACCAGATAGGACATGGTGGCATGCAGCGTCATCGAGAAGCCGGTGTCGAACAGCGGCACCTCGATATACTGGCCGAGGCCGGTGCGTTCGCGCGCGACCAGCGCCGCGACGATCGCCTGCACCGCGGTCATGCCCGTGGTCACGTCGATCATCGGCATCCCGGTGCGCACCGGCGGCCGGTCGGTGTCCCCGGTCATCGACATGAAGCCGCTTTCCGCCTGCACCACCGGGTCGTAGCCGGCGCGAGCCTTGAACGGGCCGGTGCGGCCGTAGGCCGACACCGAGCAGTAGATCAGGTCCGGCCGGTCCCGCGACACCGTCGCATAATCCAGCCCGTAGCGCTCCATCAGGCCGGTCCGGAAATTCTCGATCACCACGTCGGCCCGGTCGATCAGCGCCCGCGCGGTGCGAACGCCGTCCTCGGAATTGAGGTCGAGGGCGATGCTGCGCTTGCCGCGGTTGTAGCAGAGGAAGGCCGGCGACAGTCCCTTATACTCCGGCGGTTTGTAGCCCCGCGTGTCGTCGCCGCCCTGCGGGTTCTCGATCTTGACCACGTCGGCGCCGAGATCGGCCAGCGTCATGGCGCAGAGCGGCCCGGCGATCACGCGGCTGAAATCGGCGACGCGGATGCCGGCAAGCGGGGACTTTCTTGTTTCTGTCATCGGGCAGCTCTTCCATTCGACGGCGTACCGGGCCATCCCCGAATACGCCAGGTTCCTGTCATTCACGCGCCGGTCAGCAGCTCGAACTCCGGCAGTCTTGCCGCATTGCGATCGAACGTCGCGGTCTCGGCGCAGCCGAGCGCGCTGTTGATCTTGCCGATCAGGCAATCGGCGAAATCCGCGCCGCTGGTCCGATAGGCCCTGACCGCGGCAAGGGCGATCTCCGCCCGCTCGACATGGAATTCGGACGTGAGCAGGATCCGCTCGATCGCATCGGCGATCTGCGCGCGCTCGTAGCCGTAGGCCGCCCGCAGCACCCAGGCAAGCTCCACGAGCGCCGCGTGACTGATCAGACAGCGGTCTCCGGCCGTGTACGCCTGCTCGATGAAGGCTTCGGCCTGGGCCGTCTGGACCGGATCGTCGCGGACCAGAAGGCGTACCAGAATGTTGGTATCCAATCCCTTCATCGCCGCCGTGCCGCCGCTTCCAGCGCCGTGACCTGCCGCCCGACGGCCTCGTCCATTTCATCGATCGTCGCGCGATGTCCGGGAGGCGGCAGAACGCCCTCGAGATCGGCGAGCCGGTAGGTGCGCGGGATCAGCAGGGCGGTTCCGTCTTCCTGGACGATCACCTCGATCCGGTCCCCGGTCTTCAGCTTCAGGCGGTCGCGGACGGGCTTCGGCAGGGTCATCTGCCCCTTGCTGGTGAGAACCGTGGTGGCCACGGCGCGCCTCCTTACTTCCGACCCGGATTCTTACATACCGGTAAGGCGGCGAGGGAGCAAGCCGGGTCAGCGGACCGCGCCGGCCGCGCGCAACCGCGCGATCGCCTCGGCGTCGAAGCCGAACTCCGTCAGCACCGCGTCGGTGTGCTCGCCGAGCAGCGGTGCCGCGACGGGCGGGCCGACCGGGCTTTCTGACATGCGGATGGGTGAGGCAACCACCTCCAAGGTCCCGGCCCTGGGATGCTCGACCGTGCGGACCATGCCGCGGTGCCGCACCTCCGGCGCGCGCAGCGCCTCGCCGACGCTGCGGACCGATCCGGCCGGCACGCCGGCGCGGCGCATCTTGTCGATCCAGTTGGCGCGGCTGTCGGTGCGGAAGATCGACGTCAGCAACGCGCGCGTCTCCTCCCGGTGGGCGAGCCGCGCGTCATTGGTGGCGTAGCGGGGGTCCTCCAGCAGGTCGGGGCGACCCAGCACGTCGCGGCACATCCGCTCCCACTGCCGGGCGTTGCCGATCACGATCGTGATCAGCCCGTCGGCCGTTTCGAAGGTGCCGAACGGCTCCAGGAAGGGGTGCCGGTTGCCGAGGCGCTGCGGGTCGCGCCCGGTGACCAGATAGTTCTGCGCCAGGTTGGCCGTCACCGCGACGGCGCTGTCGAGCAGGGCGAGGTCGATGAACTGCCCCGTGCCGTCGCGGTCGCGGACCCGCAGGGCGGCGAGGATCGCCTGCGCCGCGAACATGCCGGTGAACATGTCGGCATAGGAGACGCCGGTCCGCATCGGCTCGCCGTCGGGTTCGCCGGTGACGGACATCATGCCGCTCTCGGCTTGCGCAACCGGGTCGTAGCCCGCCACCAGCTTGAGCGGGCTGTCGTGGCCGTAGCCGGAGATCGAGCAGTAGATCAGCCGCGGGTTGATCGCCGACAGGGCCCGGTAATCGAGGCCGTGCCGGGCCATGACGTCGGGGCGGAAATTCTCGATCACCACGTCGACCTGTCGCGCCATCGCCCGGACCAGCTCCCGGCCTTCGGTGCTGGCGAGGTCGATCGCGATGCTTCGCTTGTTGCGGTTCGCGAACAGAAAATACGCCGCTTCGCCGGCGATGTCGGGCGGCCGGAACTGCCGCGTGTCGTCGCCGCCGTCGGGGTTTTCCACCTTGATCACGTCGGCGCCGAGATCGGCGAGATTCAGCGTGCACCACGGTCCGGCGAGGACGCGCGTGAAGTCGAGGATACGAACTCCTGCGAGCGCGGGAAGCGGCGCGCCGCCGGTCGGGCACTCTGACATCGGAAACCGGTCCAGGGCCAGGCAAGAGAAGCGATGGTCGGGCGCCATCTTGGCGGCAGGCGCGAGTCTTGGGAAGAGCGTCTTGACCTTGCGCCTCGGAACCGCAGTTTGATCCGGCGGGGGCCCGGAGCGGGCCGGAGGAGGCAAGAGGAACGTGCGTAGCAGGATTGCGGCGCTGCTGGTCGTCCTGGCAATGGCCGGGGCGGGCGGCGCGGCGGATGCCGCCGGGAAGGGGGCGAAGCCGCAGGCCCCGCGGACCGAGGCGGAGCTCATCGCGCAGCATCGCTTCGCGCCGGAGGAGGTCGGCTATGTGCTGTTCGACCCGAAAAGCGGCGGCGTGCTGACGGCGAAGAACGCGCATCGGCCCTTCATCCCCGCCTCGGTTTCAAAGGTACCGTCCGCGGTCGCGGCGCTCGCCGTGCTGGGGCCGGAGCACCGGTTCGAAACCCGGCTGCTGGCGGACGGGCGGATCGAAGGCGGCGTGCTGGAGGGTGACCTCTATCTCCGTGGCGGCGGCGATCCGTTCCTGATGACCGAGGATCTGCACGAGCTTGTCGACGGACTCCTGGCGCGGGGGATCACCCGGGTGGCCGGGCGCTTTCTCTACGATGCGACGCTGTTGCCGGTCATCCAGCAGATCGATCCGCTGCAGCCGGACGCCGCGCAGTACAACGCCGGCATTTCCGCATTGTCGCTCAATCACAACCGTGTCGCCTTCGCCTGGCGCCATGACGGCGACCTCGAAACGCTGGCGGCGGAGACGTTCTCGGAATCCCGGACCGGCCGCATGCCCTTGAGCGGGATCCGCTACGATGCGGCGCCGCCGGGCGCGGACCCGTCGATCCCGCTCGTCCGCGCGGCGCGAAGCCCGGGCGAGCACTGGCTGATCTCGCCGCGGATCGCGAAGCAGGGGCGCACCTGGCTGCCGCTGCGCCGGCCGGAGGTCGTCGCCGCCGAGATCTTCCGGGCGCTGTGCGCCGACGCCGGGATCGAGCTGCCGCCGCCCGAGGCGGGCGTCACGCCGGACACGGCGGAGGTGCTGGCCGTCCACCGCTCCGAACCGCTGGTCGAGATCGTCCGGGCCACGCTGCGCTACAGCAACAATCTGGCCGCCGAGCTGGTCGGCCTCGCCACCGCATCGGCGCTCGAGGGCAGGCCGCTGTCGCTCGACCGGGCGAGCGCCCGGGTCGCCGAGTGGTATCGGAGCCGCATGCCGGCGGTCGACTGGACCGGCTTTGCGCCAGGCAACTTCTCCGGGCTCAGCTCGGCTGCGCGGGTCACGCCGGCACAGATCGCGGCCGTGCTCGTAATGGCCGCTCAAGAGTCGGGCGAGGGGGATCTCTTCGCGCTTCTGCCGCAGCAGACCTGGACGGTCGGAAACGGCAAGAGCACGGGCATTCGCGGCAAGAAGGCGAAGACCGTCAAGCCGAAGCCGCCGGATTTCGAGATCCGCGCCAAGACCGGGACGGTTGCCTACGGCAGCGGGCTCGCCGGCTATATCGACCGCCGCGGCGGCAGCCGACTCGGTTTCGTGATCCTCGTCTCGGACCTGGAGGCGCGGCGGGAATTCGATGCCTCCAACCGGGTCCGCTCGCTGCTCCTGCCGCGGGAGGCGAAGGCGTGGCTGCGGCGGGCACGGGGGCTGGCGCGGGAGCTGGTCCTGAAATGGGCGGGTTAGGGACGTCCGCCGCGGCGTGACGTTGCCTCCGGCCCGGGGCGGCGCTATTGAGGGGATCAGTCACTGAGAACGCCCGTTCCTGCGAGGAGACCTCGTCCCGTGCCCGCACCCGATGTTGCCGCCGGTTCCGTCACCATGCCGCTCGGCGAGACCTATCCCGAGATCCGGGAGGCGGTCCGCAAGCTGTGCGCCGATTTTCCCGGCGAGTATTGGCGCGAGAAGGACCGCGAGCGCGCCTATCCGACCGAGTTCGTCGAGGCGCTGACCCGCTCCGGCTTTCTCGCCGTGCTGATTCCCGAGGAATATGGCGGTGCCGGCCTGCCCATCTCCGCCGGCCAGGCGATCCTCGAGGAAATCCACGCCAGCGGCTGTAACGGGGCGGCCTGCCACGCCCAGATGTACACGATGGGTACGGTGCTGCGGCACGGCTCGGAGGAGCAGAAGCGGCAATATCTGCCGAAGATCGCGAAGGGCGAGCTGCGGCTCCAGGCCTTCGGCGTCACCGAGCCGACCAGCGGCACCGACACGCTCTCGCTGCGGACGACCGCCGTGCGGGACGGCGACGATTATGTCGTGAACGGCCAGAAGGTGTGGACCTCGCGCGCCCTGCAGTCGGATCTCATGCTGCTGCTGGCGCGCACGACGCCCAAGGAGAAGGCGGCGAAGCGCACCGAGGGCCTGTCGGTATTCCTGGTCGACATGCGCGAGGTGCTGGGCAAGGGCATGACCATCAAGCCGATCCGGACGATGGTCAACCACAACACGACCGAGGTGTTCTTCGACAATATGCGCATCCCCGCCTCCAGCCTGATCGGCCAGGAAGGCAGGGGCTTCCGCTACATCCTCGACGGGATGAACGCCGAGCGCATCCTGATCTCCGGCGAGAGCCTGGGCGACGTCCGCTGGTTCATCAACAAGGCGGTCTCCTACGCCAATGAGCGGGTCGTGTTCGGCAGGCCGATCGGCGCCAACCAGGGCATCCAGTTCCCGATCGCCGAGTGCTATGCGATGGGCGAGGCGGCGACCCTGATGGCGCGCAAGGCGGCGGCCCTGTTCGAGGCGGGCGAGCCCTGCGGCGCCGAGGCCAACATGGCGAAATATCTCGCCGCCGAGGCGGCCTGGAAGTCGGCCGATGTCTGCATGCAGACCTATGGCGGCTTCGCCTATGCCGAGGAGTACGACGTGGAGCGCAAGTTCCGCGAGGCGCGGCTCTATCGCACCGCGCCGATCTCCTCGAACCTGATCCTCGGCTATATCGGCGAGCACGTGCTCGGGATGCCGCGCTCCTATTGAGCCGCCGAGGCCGGCTCCGGTGGCCGGCTGTCCCGGCGGCGCCGCGGTTCGTCGCGTCGGCTCCCGGCAGGCTGCGCTCCGGTGCGGCGGGCCCGGGCGTTCGATCGTTGCCGTCAGGGGCGCCTTCGGGCCGGCCCATCGGGGCCCGTCCCCTTCGGCTGCATGCTGCCGGCATGCCGGTCGACTTCAAACGGGTGAAGGCGAGCGGTCGGCCGGTCCCGTAGGTTCGCTGTCAGCGCTTCGGTGAGCGGCTGCGCGACGGCGTGAGGCTGATCCTTCCGGCCCCGACCGAAGGACGCGCGGTCGACCGGGCTGTGACCACGGTCGAGTCCCCGCTTCCCCGGGAGGTGATGGGGCCGCGCTGGGGCGTCACGGAATCTGTCCGCCGGTATTCTCGATCTGGGCGGCTCGCCGCTGCCGGTAGAGGCTCCGGACCGCCGCATAGAAGTCCAGGCTCTCGCGCCGCTGCACATCGAGGCTGCCGAGAGTGCGCCAGCGCGTGTCGACCGCCTCCAGGCCGATGCGGCCGTAGGACACGGCATCGGCTCCGATCTCGTCGATGACGAGCCCGGTCGGGTCAGCCGCCCATTGCACGCCCCGCCCAATCGCGTCGCGGACGTTGGACGGCCCGAGGCCGGGCAGGACCAGATACGGCCCCTCCTCCATGCCCCAGACGGCGAGCGTCTGCCCGAAATCCTCCTGGTGATAGGGCAGGCCGTACCCGTCGGCGACGTCGAAGATGCCGCCCAGCCCGTACAGGCTGTTCATCAGGAAGCGCCCGTAGGTAGCTTGCGCGCGATCGAAATCCCCTTGCGCCAGGGCGTTCACCAGGGTGAAGGGCTCGCGCAGATTGTTGAGCACGTTACGGATGGCGCGCTTGAGCGGGTCCGGCACGAGCTCGCGATAGCCGACCGCGGCTGGCCGCAGGACGAAGGTGTCCACCGCCAGGTTCGCCGCGAAGACATGCCGGTTGAACGGCTCGAGGGGATCGTTGTCGGCCGCGATGCCGGCCGTCTCCGCAGGGTCCTCCGGCGGGGTCTCGGACCTGCCTGCGCAGCCGGCGAGCGCGAGCAGCGCGAGGGCGAGCACGATCCTGAGGAAGGCGGGCATACCTGTCTCGCCTTGCGGTTCGGGGGGCCGGGCAGGGGCGATGCCGGGCCGGCATCGCCCGGCGCCCTAGCCCATCGGGGAAAACGGCGCGGGGACCAGCAGCACCGACTGCATCTCCGCAAGGAGCGGGGTCGCCTCGGCGAGAAAAGCCTGCCAGTCCGGGTCCTGCATCGCCGCTCCGCGCGCCCGCATCCGGTCATTGAGGTCCTTGTAGGCCCACAGATGGGCCACCGCGTTCGGGTCCGGCGCCTCAACCTGCCAGACGCCGACGTTCGGGGAATGGCGCTCGCGCGCCGGCAGCACCCCGGTGAAGAGGTCGAGCCATGCGCGCGCCTTGCCGGTCTGGGCGCGGTACAGCCGCAGCTCGTAGATATGGCCGCGTTCCGCCGGCGGATTGAGCGGCCGTACCGGGTTGAGGAAGCGGATCTCCTGTCGGACCAGGAGCGGCCTGATGCGGGCGACGAACTGCTCGGTCCAGTCGCGGTCCTGCGCCAGGGCCGTGCGCAGGCGGGCGCGCTCGTCCAGGCTCTCGTAGCGCCACAGGTGCCAGACCTGGTTCAGCATGCCGCTCTCGGCGACCCAGCTTCCCTCGCGCTTGCCGTACCGGTCGCCTCGGATCCGGTTCCCGACATCCTCTGCCAGTTTCAGATAGTCCGGCATCTTGCCGGGGGCGAAGCTGTAGGTCCTCAGCTCGTAGATCATGCGAGTGCTCTCCTCCTCGCGCGGCCTGCCCGGATTCTGCACTGCCGCCCGGGCCGCGCCAAGCGCTTCTCGCAGCCGTTCCGCTGCGCGGCGCCGGCCTCGCGCGCTGAATCGCGCTTGACCGCGGCCGCCGATGGCGGGAACTCTTCCGGCCCGGTACGGTTCGGCGCCCCTGACGTGAGGGCGCCGCAGCAGCAAGGACGATTTCCGAATGTCTCGCCCTCTCGACGGCCTGCTGGTCGTCTCGCTCGAACAGGCCGTTGCGGCCCCGTTCCTGTCCAGCCGCCTCGCCGACGCCGGCGCTCGGGTCATCAAGATCGAGCGGCCGGAGGGGGATTTCGCCCGCGCCTATGACGATTACGTCAAGGGGCTCGCCTCGTATTTCGTGTGGCTCAATCGCGGCAAGGAATCGATCGCGCTCGATCTCAAGAACGAGGCCGACAAGGCGCTCCTCCACCGGATGCTGGCAAAGGCGGACGTGTGGATCCAGAACCTGGCGCCCGGCGCGGTGGAGCGGCTCGGCCTGGGGTCGGAGGCGTTGCGGAGCCGCTATCCGCGCCTCGTCACCGTGGACATCAGCGGTTACGGCGAGGTCGGCCCGCCTTACGATTCCATGAAGGCTTACGACATGTTGGTGCAGGCGGAGAGCGGCATCTGCTCGGTCACCGGCACGCCGGAGGAGCCGTGCCGGATCGGCGTGTCCGCCTGCGACGTCGCGACCGGCATGTTCGCCCATGCCGCCGTGGTCGAAGCGCTGTTCGAGCGCGAGCGCACCGGCAAGGGCAAGGGCGTCAAGGCGTCGCTGTTCGCGTCGATGGCGGACTGGATGGCAGGCCCCTTGCTGCACCACGAATACGGCCAGCGGCCGTGGCCGCGCTTCGCCCTGAACCATCCGGTCGTGGTGCCTTACGGCGCCTACGAGACGGCGGAGGGGGCGCTGACCATGATCGCCTGTCAGAACCAGCGCGAATGGGAGCGCTTCTGCACCACGGTCCTCGGCGATCCGGAGTTCGCAAATGACGAGCGGGCGCGGCGCCCGGTCGATCGCATCAACAACCGCGACTATGTCGACGGCAAGATCCAGGCGGCGTTGCGGAAACTGACCCGCGACGAGCTGCGCGAGCGCTTGCGCCGGGCCGACGTGCCGTTCGGCAGCGTCAACACCGTCGCCGATCTGGCCGAGCATCCGGCGCTGCGCCGGATCACCGTGCCGACCCCGGTCGGCCCGATCAGCATGACTGCGCCCGGCTTCTATTTCGCCGGCGAGTCCGTCGAATATGGTCCCGTGCCGGAACTCGACCAGCATGGCGACGCGATTCGGAAGGAGTTTGCTGCATGAGTACCGAGACTGCCCAGAACCTCGACCATCTGCGTGACTGGATCGGCCGTACCGAGACGGTAGAGGAGCGGGCGACCGTCCCGCCGGTTCATGGCCTCTATGCCCTGCTCGACAAGCCGACCGTGCCGAAGGAAGGCGACCCGATCCCGCCGATGGCGCATTGGTGCTTCTTCCAGCCGCGCGTGCCGGCGTCGCAGATCGGGCCGGACGGCCACCCGAAGCGCGGTGGCTTCATGCCTCCGGTGCCGCTGCCGCGGCGGATGTTCGGCGGCGCCCGCACGAAATATCTGAAGCCGCTGCATATCGGCGAGCAGATGCGTCGAACCTCGAAGATCACCGACGTCCAGATCAAGTCCGGTCGCACCGGCACCCTCGTCATCTGCACGGTCGACAATGATTTCGAGGGCGAGAACGGCATCGCCATGACCGAGCAGTGGGATATCGTCTATCGCGACAATCCGCCGGCCGATGCAAAGGATGCTCGCGGCAACAGCGGCAGGACGAACCCGGCGCCGACCGACCATGCCTGGATCCGCGAGATCACGCCCGACCCGGTCATGCTGTTCCGGTACTCGGCCATCACCTTCAACGGTCACCGCATCCACTATGACCGGAAATATGTCACCGAGGTCGAGGGCTATCCCGGGCTGATCGTGCACGGACCCCTGACGGCGACCTTCCTTCAGGAGCTCGCGCTCGACAACAATCCGGGGCGCCGGCTGGTC
The DNA here is from genome assembly GCA_964625225.1 of uncultured Alphaproteobacteria bacterium. Taxonomy (GTDB): domain Bacteria; phylum Pseudomonadota; class Alphaproteobacteria; order JAJUGE01; family JAJUGE01; genus CAZVAR01. Next base: position 27,233 of record CAZVAR010000027.1, read on the forward strand.
GGGTTCGATTTCCAGGCGCGCGCGCCGCTGTTCGACACGGCTCCGTTCAAGGTTGCCGGCAAACCGGGTGCCGACGGCAAGACGGTGGAGCTGTGGTCGGTCACGCCGGAGGGCAACATCGGTACGCGAGCGGTCGTGACCTTCGGCTGAGGCGGCCGCTTGCTGACCGCCTATCGCCGCGAAGCGGGCGGGTTGCGACCCGTCCCGCTCGAAGCGGGCGCGCCGCCGCCGGCGGATGTCCTCTGGATCGATCTCCTCCGGCCGACCCGCGAGGAGGAGGCCATCGTCGAGCAGGCGCTCGGCATTGATGTGCCGACCCGGGCGGAGATGCACGAAATCGAGAGCTCCAGCCGGCTCTACGAGCAGGGCGGCGCGCTCTTCATGACCGCGGTCCTGGTGACGCGCGCCGACACGCCGCACCCGGAAGGAGGCGCCGTCACCTTCATCCTGGCCGGCCGGCATCTCGTCACTGTCCGCTACGTCGAGTCGAACTCGTTCACCGTGTTCCCGGCCCGCGCAGGGCAGCGACCGGGCCTCTGCAGCAGTGCGGAGACCGTGCTGCTCGGGCTTCTCGAGACGGTCGTCGACCGCATGGCCGACGTCCTGGAGCGGGTCCGGGCGGAGATCGACCGGCTGTCGCAGACGATCTTCGCCCATGCGGACGGCCGGGCGGCCTCGCGGCCCGACTTTCAGCGCGCGCTCGCCGAGATCGGCCGGCACGCCGATATCGTCTCGCTGGTGCAGGAGAGCATCCTGAGCATCGACCGTTTGGTCGGCTTCCGCGACGAGGCCGCATCCGGTGGCCGGGTGCAGGAGCTGCGAGGCCGCTACAAGGCCCTGCGCGGCGACCTCGCATCCCTGCGCGACTATGCCGTCGCACTCGCAAGCAAGAACACGTTCCTTCTCGATGCGACCCTCGGCATGGTCAACATCGAGCAGAACGCCACCATCAAGATCTTCTCGGTCGTCGCGGTCGTGTTTCTGCCTCCGACCCTGATCGCCAGCATCTACGGGATGAACTTCGAGCTCATGCCGGAACTGCGCTGGCCGTTCGGCTACCCGCTGGCGCTGGCGATGATGGTGGTCTCGGCGATCTTGCCGTACCTGTTCTTCAAGCGGAAGCGCTGGCTATAGGATCGCCGCGCGGCCCGGAGGGCGGCCGCCCCGGTCGCATCTGCGAGACGCGCGCGGGACTGTCCGGACCGGTCGCCCCTGCGGCCCCGGTTCGGTACTGGCAGGGCGCACGGGTCCTGTGCCTGGACATAGGATTATTTTCATGGTAGGCTGCGCGGGTCGATCCTGTCCGGAGGCCCGTGTGTCCGAACCCCGCAGTCGGGGCGGCACCCTTGTGCCCGCCACCGTTTCATCCCCACCGTACCCCCATCGTACCCCCAGGAACCCCCACAACACCCCAGGAACCCCCACCACCCCCATCGTACCCCCAGCAATCCCCACGAATCCCCATGA
>CAZVAR010000028.1:0-17617 GCA_964625225.1 uncultured Alphaproteobacteria bacterium
CGGCGCGGGCTGGGCGGCAGCGGTCATAGGATCTCCGTTGCATGCTTATCGTCCGGAAAGTTACAGGATATGAGGGTGCGATTCATGCTTGCCCAGGACCGTAGGAACCGCGCCCATGCCGAAGATCACCGCTGCGCAGTTCGAGAGGATCGTCCGCGAAGGTGTTCCCATGGGCGGACAGCTCGATCCGCGGGTGATCCGTCTCGAACCCGGCCGTGCCGTGCTCCGCATTCCCTACAAGCCGGAGTTCGTGCGCCCCGGCGGCAGCATCACGGGGCCGGTCGTCATGGCGTTGGCCGACATCACCATGTACGCGCTGGTGATGACCCGGCTCGGCCCGCTGGAGCAGGCGGTAACGACGCATCTGAGCGTCGCCTTCATGCGCCGTCCGGCGCTGGCGCCGCTGGTTGCGGAGGGGCGCCTCCTGAAGCTCGGCCGTCGGCTCGCCTTTGGCGACGTGCTGATCTTCAGCGAGGACGATCCGGAGCCGGTGGCGCAGGCCTCGGTGACCTACTCGGTGCCGCCTGCCGTGGGGCCCTAATTGGCATGCGCTACCATCGTAGCGTCAAAAAAGCGATTGAAACTCCAGCCACATTTCCCAATTGACAGCCGGTTCGCGCATGGCATAGTCCGACGCCTTCGCGGCAACGCCCCGACATCGCGACGAGCGAGTGATCATGAAGACCTACTCCGCCAAGCCCGCCGAGATCGAGCGGAAATGGGTGCTGATCGACGCCGACGGCGTCGTGCTCGGCCGCCTGGCATCGCTGATCGCCACGCGGCTGCGCGGCAAGCACAAGCCCGGCTATACGCCCCATCTCGACTGCGGCGACCACATCGTCGTCATCAATGCCGAGAAGGTGCGACTCACCGGCAATAAACTGACCCAGAAGAAGTATTACTGGCACAGCGGCTATCCGGGCGGCATCAAGGAGCGGACCGCCGGCAAGATCCTCGGCGGCAAGTTCCCCGAGCGGGTCATCGAAAAGGCGGTGGAGCGCATGATTCCGCGCGGTCCTCTCGGCCGCGAGGTTCTCCGTAAGCTGCACGTCTATGCCGGCGCGGAGCATCCGCATGCGGCGCAGCAGCCGGAAACGCTGGATGTCGCGGCGATGAACCCGAAGAACAAGAGGAGCGCGTAACCCATGGCCGAAGCCACAACGCTGGCCGATCTGCGTACCGCGCTCGGCGGCGGCACCGCTCCCGAGACCGAGGCCGCCCTGCCCGAGCCGAAGCTGGACCCCCAGGGCCGCGCTTATGCGACCGGTCGGCGCAAGGATGCCGTCGCCCGCGTCTGGATCAAGCCCGGCAGCGGCCGGATCACCGTCAACGGCCGTGACGGCAACGACTATTTCGGCCGCGCCACGCTGCGGCAGATCATCGTGCAGCCCTTCAGTGCCGCCAACCGCGAGAACCAGTACGATGTCTGGTGCACCGTGAAGGGCGGTGGCCTTTCCGGGCAGGCCGGCGCGATGCGGCATGGCATCAGTCGGGCGCTGACCTATTATGAGCCGGCGCTGCGCCCGGCGCTGAAGGCAGGCGGATTCCTTACCCGCGACCCGCGTGTCGTGGAGCGCAAGAAGTACGGCAAGGCCAAGGCGCGACGTAGCTTCCAGTTCTCGAAGCGCTAGGCTGTCCCCGAGCAGCCGGCCGCCAAAGGGCGTCCTCTCGGGGGCGCCCTTTTGTCTATGCTGTCAGCATCCTTCGGAACGGAGCCTCGCCCATGTCCACCGCCTCTAACCGGGTCCGGGTCGCGATCCTCGGCGCCAGCGGCTATACCGGCGCCGAGCTGCTGCGGTTGCTTGCGCACCATCCCAACGTCTCGATTGCGGCGCTGACGGCAGACCGCCAGGCCGGCAAGGCGATCGCCGAGGTGTTCCCGCATCTGGCGCCGCTCGACCTGCCGCGCCTGACGAAGATCGACGAGGTCGACTGGTCGGCGGTCGAGATCGTGTTCTGCGCTCTGCCGCACGGTACCACGCAGGAGGTGATCGCCGCCCTGCCTGCGCAGGTGAAGGTGGTCGACCTCTCGGCGGACTTCCGGCTCCATGACGTCGCCACCTATGCCGAATGGTACGGACACGCGCATCGGGCTCCTGACCTGCAAAAGGAGGCCGTCTACGGCCTGACCGAGATCTGGCGGGAGGATGTCCGGAAGGCCCGTCTGGTCGCCAATCCCGGCTGCTATCCGACCAGTGTCCAACTGCCGCTGATCCCGCTCCTCGAGGCGGATGCGATCGACGCGGACGACATCGTGATCGACGCCAAGTCCGGCGTCACCGGTGCGGGGCGCTCCGTGCGCGAGGACCTGCTGTTCACGGAGGTGCAGGACGCCATCCACGCCTACGGCGTCGGCCGGCACCGGCACACGCCGGAGATCGAGCAGGGGCTCAGCCGGGCCGCAGGCCGGGAGATCAAGGTCAGCTTCACGCCGCACCTGATGCCGATGAACCGCGGCATTCTGTCGACGATCTATGTGCGGCTGAGAAACGGAGCGACCGTCGACGGGCTGCGTGCGACGCTGCAGCAGCGCTATGTCGGCGAGCCGTTCGTCAAGGTCCTGCCCGAGGGCAGCCTGCCGGCGACACGGCATGTGCGCGGCTCCAACTACTGCTTCATCGGGATCGCCAAAGACCGGCAGTCGCACCGCGCCATCCTGATCAGCGCCATCGACAATCTGGTGAAGGGGGCTTCGGGCGCTGCGGTGCAGAACATGAACGTCATGCTCGGGCTGCCGGAGACCACCGCGCTAGCGCAGGAGGCGATGTTCCCGTAAGACGGCGGGCTCGAACGCCGCCGGTCCGACGGGGGCGCCATGACCTTCGGGCTCGTCCTCGTGGTGACCCTCGGGACACTGGCGGGCGGGTTCGTATCCGGCCTGTCCGGCTTCGCCTTCGGCATGGTCGCGTTGAGCATCTGGATCTGGTCGCTCGACCCGCAGATGCTCGCGCCGATGGTCGTCTTCGGCTCGTTGGTGGCGCAGCTCGCGTCGCTCGGTGTCGTAAGGCGCGGCTTGGTCTGGCGACGGCTCCTGCCTTTCCTGGTCGGCGGTGCGGCCGGGGTGCCGCTCGGCTTCCTGCTGCTGCGGCTGATCGACCCGACGGAGTTCCGCGCCGCGGTCGGGGCGGTACTGGTCGTCTACTGTTCCTTCATGCTGCTGCGTCCGGAGCTGCCACCCTCGGCATGGGGCGGCCGGGTCGCGGACGTCGTCGCGGGCTTCGTCGGAGGCACGATGGGCGGGCTGGCCGGACTGAGCGGCCCGGTGCCGACGATCTGGTGCATGCTGCGCGGATGGGAGAAGGAGGTCCAGCGCGCGGTCTTCCAGAGCTTCAACCTCGCCATGCACGTCATCACCCTCACGGTGTATGCGTCCGGGGGGTTGTTGACGCCGGCGATCGGGACGGTGTTCGCCGTGATGCTGCCGGCGGTCCTGCTGTCGACCTGGCTCGGCACGCGACTCTATCGGCGCCTCAGCGATTCCGGGTTCCGGCTGGTCGTGCTGTGCCTGCTGCTGCTCTCCGGCACCGTCCTCTTGATCTCGGCCATGATCGGATAATGCCGGCGCACGGCCATGGCGGCCGGCAGCATTGAAGCGTGGACTGTCGGGTCCATCCCATGGGACGGCGAGAGCCCGCGGATCGGCGCTCCTGTAAGACTAAGCCTTCGCCGCCACGTAGCTGCCCGGCGCGTCCTCGAGAGGCTTCAGGCCACCTTCGCCGGGCTTGCGCGCAGCCACCTTCGGGCCGCCGAATTGCGCGACCCATTCGGCCCAGACCGGCCACCAGGAGCCGGGGTGTTCGGTCGCGCCGGCTAGCCAAGCCTCCGGATCCGCTGGTGTTTCGTCGTTGGTCCAGTGCGAATATTTGTTCGCCGCTGGCGGGTTGATGACGCCGGCGATATGGCCGGAGGCGGCGAGCACGAACCGGGTCGGGCCGGAATAGAGCTGCGTGCCGCGATACACCGTCTTCCACGGCGCGATATGGTCCTCGCGGCTTGCCAGGATGAAGCTCGGCACCTTGATCTTACGAAGGTCGATCGGCACTCCTGCAAGCGTGATCCCGCCCGGCTGGGCCAGACGGTTGTGCTGGTACATGTTGCGCAGATAGAAGCTGTGCATCGCCGCCGGCATGCGGGTGGCGTCCGAATTCCAGTAGAGCAGGTCGAACGGGAAGGGGTCCCTTCCCAGCAGATAATTATTGATGACGAAAGACCAGATCAGATCATTGGATCGGAGCATGTTAAAGGTGTTGGCCATGCTGGATCCCTCCAGATAGCCCGTTTCCTCCATGCGCTGTTCGATGCTCTTCAGCTGATCTTCGTCGATGAAGACCTCTAGGTCGCCGACCTCGGTGAAGTCGACCATCGCGGCGAAATAGGTCGCGCTCTTGAAGCGCGTGTCGCGCTTCGCGGCCATGTAGGCAAGCGTCGAGGCAAGCAGCGTTCCGCCCAGACAGTAGCCGATCACGTTGGCGTCGCGTTCGCCGATCGCCTGCTGAATGGCATCGAGCGCGGCCAGCGGTCCCTCCTGCATGTAGTCCTCGAAGCTTTTCTGCGCGAGGCGCTCGTCCGGGTTCACCCAGGAGATCACGAACACGGTGTGTCCCTGCTCGGTCGCCCACTTGATGAACGAGTTCTTCGGCTGCAGGTCGAGGATGTAGAACTTGTTGATCCAGGGCGGAATGATCAGCAGAGGTCGCTTGAATACCTTCTCGGTCGTCGGCTCGTATTGCAGGAGCTGCATCAGGTCGTTCTGAAATATGACCTTTCCCGGCGTCACCGCGATATTGTGGCCGACCCGGAAGGCCTCCATGTCGGTCTGGCGGATCCGCAGTGCACCCTTGCCGGCTTCTAAATCGTTCAGCAAGTTGCTGAGACCCTTGACCAGGTTCTCGCCGCGAGTTTCGATCGTCTCGCGCAGCACCTTCGGATTGGTAAGCACGAAGTTGCTGGGCGCCATGGCGTCGACGAACTGCTTTGTGTAGAACTCGACTTTGCGCTTGGTGTGATCGTCCAGCCCCTCGACCTCCTGGACCAGGTTCCGTATCCAGTTCGCGGTCAGCAGGTAAGATTGCTTGATGTAGTCGAACAGGAAGTTCTCCTGCCAGGCCGGGTCCTTGAAGCGTGCATCGCCCTTGGCCGGCTCGGCCACCGGGTCGGCCTGCTCGCCCAGCATGCGTCGGCTCGCGGTCTGCCAGAGCTTCAGATACTGGCCCCAAAGCTCGGTCTGCGCCTCCACCAGCTTCGTCGGGTTGGCCATCATTTGCGCGGTCAGCTCCATGAAGGCACGACCGACGCCGTAAGGGTCGGGGCCGAAGCGCGCCTCCCGGGCATTGCGTGCCAGGAACTCCGACATGATTCGCTGGCTCTGCTCGGCGATCCGGGTGAAGTTCTTCGCCAACTCGTTTGGATCGGGAAGAATGTCGCGCGTGCCCGTCTGCTCGGCCATCTCAGCGTCCCCTGTGCCGGTTTTGCCGCGCCGGCGGACGACCGCCGACGTTCCGTACGCCGTTGCCCCTGTGGTATTAACATGGGCACGCGGTCGCCGCGACGGAAGTGGCCGGTCTGCTGGTGAATGGGGGAGCACGGAGCCGCATGATGAGCGTGGAGAGAGGCGCCGGCCGGGGCGCGGTGCGTGGCGGTATCTTCGGGCGCCGCCTGATCCTTGCGGCACTGCTACCGCTTGCTGCCTGTTCCTCGGTGCCGGACGAACTGAACCCGGCCGAATGGTATCGCGGTGTCAGTGGCTGGTTCCGTTCCGACGATGCCCCCGCCGACGACATGCGAACGGCTTCCGCCCCCGATGCCGGGATCGTCGCCAGTCGGCCGGTCGATGCCAGTCGGCCCTATCCCGAACTTTCGGCGGTCCCGGAGCCGCCGCGGCCCACCCTGGACCCGGGGCAGCGGATCGCTCTGGCCGAAACCCTGCAGGAAGACCGCCGGACGGCTCGGCAGGACGACGCGATGCTCCGCCAGGCGGTACCTGCGCCGCCTTCGGGGGCCGGCCTGGCCCCGCCCCCTGCGCGGACCGCCCTTGCCCCGGCCCCTGTCCCTGCGCCGCGCGTTGAGCATGTGCCGGTGGAATCGCTTCCGCCTGCTGCAGGCGGCGGTGTGGCCACGCTGCCGGGAGTGCGCTACGCGATCCCGCCGCGACCGCCCGTCGCGCCGCCGCAGCCACTTTCGCCCCAACAGGGCCGCCTGCATTCCTCGGTGCAGGCGATGCCGGTCCAGATTGCCGACGTCGAGGCGTTCTTCGGTGAGGTTGCCGGATGGGGTGCGGCGGCGGTGTACAGTTCCGACAGCGTCCTGTCCGCGCGTGCGCCGGTCGCACCGCCGCAGCCGCTTTCGGGGCGCGGCCTGCAGCCGCAATTGTCCGCGCCGGTCGGCGCCGCGCCGATACCGGGGAGCACGGCTGCCGTCTGGGCGATCGACCGCCCGCCCTCGGTGTCCGCACAGGTGGCCAGCATCACGTTCCCCAACGGCGTATCCGCGCTGACCCCGTCGCAGCGCGCCCGCCTCCGTACGGTTGCCGAGATGTATCGCCGCTACGGCGGCACGCTATGGGTGGTCGGCCATGCCAGCCACCGCACGCCGGACATGCCGTTCACGCGCCACATGTTGGTTAATTACGGCATCTCGGTCGACCGCGCGAATGCCGTGGTGGATGCGCTGCGCGGTTTCGGGGTGCCGGAGGAGGCGATCGTCATGTCGGCGCGCTCCGACTGGGATCCCGTCTATTACGAGATGATGCCGGCGGGCGAGGCGCAGAACCGCCGCGTCGAAATTTACCTGTACTACTGACCCGGCTATATACCGCACAGACCGCGCCGGCCGGCGCCAGGCCGGCCGGGCCCTATCCAGGACCAGCCCTGCAATGAATCCCGAGTTCCACAAGATCCGCCGCCTGCCGCCCTATCTCTTCGCCGAGGTCAACGCGATGAAGGAGCGGGCCCGGCAGGCCGGCGAGGACATCATCGATTTCGGGATGGGGAACCCGGACCGGCCCACCCCGCCACATATTGTCGAGAAGCTGATGGAAGCGGTCCGCAATCCGCGCACCCATCGCTATTCGACGTCCCGCGGCATCCCGGGGCTGCGCCGTGCTCTGGCGGGCTATTATGCCCGCCGGTTCGGCGTCGAGCTGGATCCGGATCGTGAGGTCGTCGTGACCCTCGGCTCGAAAGAGGGCCTCGCCAATCTTGCCCAGGCCATCACCTCGCCGGGCGACATCGTGCTGGTGCCCAACCCGAGCTACCCGATCCACCCCTATGGCTTCATCATCGCCGGTGCTTCCTTGCGCCACTTGCCGGTCACGGACGGCTGCGACCTGATGAGCGAGCTGCGCCGTGCCGTGAGGCATTCGGTGCCTCCGCCGCTGGCCCTGCTGCTCAGCTACCCGGCCAATCCCACCGCCAAGGTGGTCGATCTCGACTTCTATGGCGAGGTGGTCGAGTTCTGCCGGCATCACGGCATCTACGTGATTTCCGATATCGCCTATTCGGAGATCTATTTCGAAGGTGTGCCCCCGCCGTCGATCCTGCAGGTGCCAGGTGCGCGGGAGATCGCGGTCGAATTTACCTCGCTGAGCAAGACCTACTCGATGCCGGGCTGGCGGGTGGGTTTCTGCGCCGGCAATGCGCGTCTGGTCGGGGCGCTGGCGCGGGTGAAGTCCTATCTCGACTATGGCGCCTTCACCCCCATCCAGGTGGCCGCGACCGCGGCACTGAACGGGCCGCAGGACTGCGTCGCGGAGATTCGCGATCTCTACCGCAAGCGGCGGGACGTGCTGGTCGAATCGTTTGCCGCCGCCGGCTGGCCGGTCCCGCCGCCGTCCGCCACCATGTTTGCCTGGGCACCGATTCCGGAGCCGTTCCGCGATCTCGGATCACTCGAATTCGCCAAGTTGCTGCTCCGAGGCGCCAAGGTCGCAGTGTCGCCCGGCGTCGGCTTCGGCGAGTACGGGGAGGGCTACATCCGTCTCGCCCTGGTGGAGAACACGCAGCGCATTCGGCAGGCGGCACGGAACATCCGTCAGTTTCTGAGCTCCGGGCGTGCAATGGAGATGGTGGAGGCGGCGCACCGGGTGGCGGCACAGTGACAACGGTCCTTCGCATTGGCATTGCCGGCCTCGGTACGGTCGGCGCGGGTACGCTGCGGCTCCTGCGAACGCAGGCGGCCCTGCTGGAGCGGCGGTGCGGCCGCTCGCCGGTCGTCACCGACGTTTCCGCACGCAGCCGCGAGCGCAACCGCGGCATCGATCTGTCGACGGTGCGATGGCACGCCGACGCGGTGGCGATGGCCGCGACCGCCGAGATTGACGTGGTGGTGGAGCTGATCGGCGGTGCCGACGGGGTGGCCCGGGAGGTCGTAGAAGCGGCGATCGCGGCCGGTCGCCATGTCGTGACCGCCAATAAGGCGTTGCTGGCCCGACACGGCGCCAGGCTCGCCCGGATGGCGGAGGAGCGGGGTGTCGTGCTCGCCTACGAGGCGGCGGTCGCCGGCGGCATCCCGATCATCAAGGCGCTGCGCGAGGGGCTGGCGGCGAATGCACTGTCCCGCGTCTACGGCATCCTGAACGGCACGTGCAACTACATCCTGACCACGATGCGGGAAACCGGGCGGGACTTCGCTGACGTCCTCGCCGAAGCGCAGGCACTGGGATATGCCGAGGCCGATCCGTCCTTCGACATCGACGGCGTTGACGCCGCGCACAAGCTCGCAATTCTGACCAGTGTCGCCTTCGGCACCGAGGTCAACCTCGACGCGGTGCATGTCGAGGGCATCCGCCATGTCACCGCCCTCGACATCGACTATGCGCGCGAACTCGGTTACCGGATCAAGCTGCTCGGTATCGCCCGGCGCACGCATCACGGCATCGAACAGCGTGTCCATCCCTGCATGGTCGAGCTCGGCACGCCGATCGCCCATGTGGACGGCGTCTCCAACGCGGTCGTGGCCGAGGGCGACTTTGTCGGTTCGGTGATGTTGGAGGGGCCCGGCGCGGGTGCCGGACCGACCGCATCGGCGGTGGTGGCGGACATTCTGGATATCGCCTGCGAGCGGCGCACCCCGGCATTCGGCGTTCCGGCCGACGGCCTGGAGCCGCTCGCGGTGTCGCCAATGGCGCGCCATGTCGGGCCCTATTATCTTCGTCTCATGGTGATCGACCGCCCCGGTGTATTCGGGGCGATCGCCACCGTGCTGGGCGAGGAACGGGTTTCGATCGAATCCGTGCTGCAGCGGGGTCGCAACCCCGAGGAGGTGGTACCGGTGGTGCTGGTGACGCACGAGACCGAGGAGGCCGCGATGATGCGCACGGTCGAACGGCTTGCCGCGCTTGAGGCCGTGGTGGAGCCGCCGCGGGTGATCCGCATCGAAGCCTTATAAGGGGAGTTCCGCCATGGAAGACAATTTCAGGGGCACGATGGACCGCAACCTCGCACTTGAGGCCGTGCGCGTCACGGAGGCGGCCGCGTTGGCCGCCTCGCGGTTGGTCGGACGCGGCGACGAGAAGGCTGCCGACCAGGCGGCCGTCGATGCGATGCGGCGGGCGCTCAACGGTCTCGATATCGACGGCACTGTGGTGATCGGCGAGGGCGAGCGCGACGAGGCGCCGATGCTCTACATTGGCGAGCGGGTCGGCACGGGCCGCGGACCGAAGATCGACATCGCGCTCGATCCGCTGGAGGGAACCACCATCACCGCCAAGGGCGGAGCGAATGCCCTTGCGGTGGTCGCCATGGCGGAGGCCGGCGGATTCCTCAATGCGCCGGACGTGTACATGGACAAGCTGGCGGTCGGGCCGGGCTTGCCCGACGGCATCGTCGATCTCGACGAGCCACCGGGCAAGAATCTCCGCGAGGTCGCCCGTGCCAAGAAGGCCGAGGTCAGTGACCTGCTGGTCTGTATTCTCGATCGGCCGCGCCATGCCGAATTGATCGCCGCCGTCCGCGAAGCGGGTGCCCGCATCATGCTGATCTCCGATGGTGACGTCAGCGGCGTCATCGCGACTGCCATGCCGGAGAGCGGGGTCGATATGTATTTGGGTTCCGGCGGTGCTCCGGAGGGTGTGCTGGCCGCCGCCGCGCTGCGCTGCATCGGGGGCCAGATCCAGGGCCGGCTGCTGTTCCGCAATGATGACGAGCGCAACCGGGCGCGCCGACTCGGCATCACCGATCTGAACCGGAAGTACTCGACCGAGGAGCTGGCCCGCGGCGAGGTCATGTTTGCCGCCACGGGAGTCACCAGTGGCACCCTGCTCCAGGGCGTGCGCCGTTTCCCCGGGGGGGCGGTGACCTATTCGATGATCATGCGCTCGAAGAGCGGCACGGTCCGGGTCATCGAGGCGACCCACAATTTCCACCGGAAGACCGGGTTCGATCCGGTCGACCGGTGAGGCCGGGCCGCTCGGCGAACCCGTGTCGGGCACCGCGGCCTCGTTTCTCGGCGTCGAGCGCTCGCTGACCGGGCGTCGCTGGCGACCGCGTCCTTGCGACGATCGGTTGGCGCTCGCGTTGGCACAGCGGCTCGGCGCTCCCGACCTGGTCGGGCGCGTTCTTGCCGGTCGCAGGATCGGCATTGACGAGTGCGAGTCTTTCCTGTCGCCACGGCTGCGCGACTGTCTGCCCGACCCGAACTGCCTGCGTGACATGCAGGCGGCGGCCGAGCGGATCGCGTACGCAGTCCGCGCGGGCGAGGCGATCGCCGTGTTCGGCGACTATGACGTCGACGGCGCCACGTCCTCGGCACTGCTCCACCGTTTCCTGGCCGCGGTCGGAGCGCCGCCGCGGATTTACATCCCCGACCGTATCGTCGAGGGCTACGGTCCCAATACGGCCGCATTGTTGCGACTGCAGGCAGAAGGGGTCGGGTTGGTCGTCACCGTCGATTGCGGGACCGCGGCCTTCGAGCCGCTGGAGGCTGCCCGGGCCGCCGGCCTCGACGTGGTCGTGATCGACCATCACGTCGCCGAGCCTGCCTTGCCGCCCGCGGTGGCGGTGGTCAATCCCAACCGCCTCGACGAGACGGGCGGTCTCGGCCATCTCGCCGCGGTCGGCGTCACCTTCCTGCTGTTGGTTGCGGTCAATCGTGAGTTGCGCCGCCTCGGCTGGTACGGTCCGACGCGGCCGGAGCCGGACCTGATCCAGTGGCTGGATCTGGTCGCGCTGGGTACCGTCTGCGACGTGGTCCCCTTGACCGGGCTCAATCGGGCGCTGGTGGCGCAAGGGCTCCGGGTCATGGCGCGGCGCGCGAATCCGGGTCTCGCGGCGCTGATTGAGGTGGTCGGGCTGAAGCGGCGCGCCGACGCCCACGCCCTCGGCTTCATTCTGGGGCCACGGGTCAATGCCGGCGGGCGCTTGGCTGAAGCCGATCTCGGCGCCCGTCTCCTGTCTACCTCGGATGCGGCGGAGGCGCTGGACCTTGCGCGCCGGCTCGAAGCCTGCAACGCGGAGCGGCGCGCTGTCGAGGCCGCGGTGCTGGAAGCGGCGCTCGCCCAGGCGACCGATCAGGACGGGCCGCTCCTCTTCGTGGTGGGTGAGGACTGGCACCCGGGCGTGATCGGCATCGTCGCCAGCCGCCTGACGGAGCGCTTCGCGCGACCCGCCTGTGTCGTCTCGATCACGGACGGGATCGGCAAGGCGTCCGGTCGCTCGGTGCCGGGGGTTGCACTCGGCCCTGCGGTGATCGCGGCGCGTCAGGCCGGGCTGCTCCTGGCCGGCGGCGGTCACGCCATGGCGGCCGGGTTCACCGTGGCGGTGGATCGTATGCCGGCGCTGCGCGCCTTCCTGGCCGAACGCCTGGCGCCGGCTGCGGCGGCGGTGGCGGCTGCGCCGTCGCTCGAGCTCGATGGCGCCTTGACGCCGGCGGCCGCCACGCCTGAGCTTGCTCGCCTGCTCGACCGGGTCGGCCCGTTCGGTAGCGGAAATTCCGAGCCTCGCTTCGCGGTGCCCGCGGCTCGGCTGATCCGCGCCGACGTCGTCGGCGAGAACCATGTCCGTCTGCTGCTCTCGGCGAGCACCGGCGGTCGTCTCAAGGCGATCGCGTTCCGCTGCGCCGCCACTCCCCTCGGCCAGGGCCTGCTGCGCCACGGCGGCATGCCCCTCCATGTCGCCGGCTGCCTCCGTCTCGACAGTTGGAACGGGGCGGAGAGCGTTCAGCTCATCGTCACCGACGCCGCCCCGGTCGCCGCCTGACCCCGACGGGACAGCCGCCGGCCGAGGGCGTCACCTTGCCGGGCGTGAGTGCGGTATTCCCACCGCGGACCCGCGCCGTTCGCGTGCCCCCGGCAGACCGGGATCGCCGCCGGACTCGGCAGGCCGCTCGGCGTGCTGTCGCGCCAGCGAACGGTAGAGCTTGAGATATTCCGCTGCGATTGCGTCCATCGAGAAGGATCGGCTCACCCGTTCGTGACAGCGGCGGCTGACCTCGGGGTCGGCGGTGCTGAGGGCGAGGCACCACTCGATCCCTTTCGCCAGGCTTTCGCTGTTGCCGTTGCGCGCTAAGTATCCCGTTTCCTTATGCGAGACGATGTCGGTGATGCCGGTGTCGTCGAAGGCGGCGACGGGAGTCCCGCAGGCCATCGCTTCCGCGGCCGTCTTGCCGAACGCCTCCTCCGGGGAGGGGATGACGAAGACGTCGGCCGCCGCATAGAGGAGCCGAAGACGTTCATTGTCCTCGATGAACCCGAACTGGCGGAGGTCCGCGGGCCGGCCCCGAACGAGATCGGTGAACTCGTGATCGCTCCCGCCGAAGCCGGCGAAGAGATAAGGACGGTCTGCCAGCCGCGATAGGGCTTCTCGGAGAACGGCGCCGCCCTTGTAGCGGGCCGACCAGTTCTGGACGCCGAACAGGATGACGGGCATGTCGGGCGGCAGGCCCAGCACGGTGCGCGCATGATTGCGGTCGACGGGAAAGAAATCTTCGAGCGGAATCCCGTTCGGGATGTATCGAATGTCGAGGCCGGCCATCACATGGCTGGCGGCCGCCACGTCCCGCAGCCAGCGGCTGATCGCGACGGGATGAACGTTCCGGGTATAGAGATCCCGCTTACGGCGGGCGCGACGGTGCGACAGGTCGTCGAGGCGTCCGGTCTTCAGCATTGGACAATAGCCGCAGCCTTCGCGATAGCGGGTGCAGCCGAGCGAGTAATGGCAGCCGCCCGTCACGGGCCACATGTCGCGCAGGGTCCAGACGATCGGCGTCCCTGCGCGGGCCAAGGCTTTGAAATAACCGTCGCCGATCGTCCCGCCGCCGATCCAATGCAGATGGACGATATCGAAATCGCGGCCGCACCGCCCGACATCCGGATTGGCACCGAGCCGGCCGATGCTGAAATAGTAGCCGGGTCCCCGACGCTTCATATGCCGCAGCAGGATCGCCTCGAGCTTCCGGTACACCCGCATCTTCAGCAGCAGCCAGCGCCGCTCCTCGATCGAGCTGACGCTCGAGCGGAATTCGGACGGAGCATCCGGCGGCGGGTAGCCGCCACTGAACTGCGTCACGAGCTGCGAGCGGATTCCCATCGCCAGCAGGCGCTCGTGGAGCCAGACCGCCGACCTTGCGGCACCGTCGTTCGGACGGCCTCCGGTTATATGGAGCACGCGGAGCCCCGCGCCGTCCTGACGATCGGCCTTATCTCCCTCCGATCCGAGGGTCACGCGCGCCTCAGAAGCGAAGCTGCAGGCTGCGTAGCAGTGCCATCTTCTTGTTCGATGCCTTGATTACGAGACGGGAAAGCGGCGGTTTGGCATCCTTCGCCGCGGCGGCATTGTAGGAGCGCTGATCCCCGGTGCATATGACGGCGACCGACCCCCGCGCCGCCACTGCCGCCGCCATCTCGGGGTCGTCCTCGATGATCATCATGCAATCCTTGCTGGCCGCGATACCGGCGGTCCTGGCTGCCCGGGTTGAGATCGCGTCCGCGTCGCCCGCTCCAAGACGCGAACCGCCGTCGAATGCGAGATGCAGGAAGCGGATGCCGCAGTCCAGGAGCCATCGGACGAGCTCTCGTTCCTGCTCCGGCGGCCGCGAGGTCACGATCACGCGAATCGTTCGGGTCGGCACCGCGAGCGGGACGCGATCCGACAATGAACCCGGCTGATCGGGGCCGGCATGCCCGGTCGACGCTGGAAGGAGAATGCCTTCCAGTCTCACGCAGGCACGCTCGAGAAACGGATGGTGCAGCAGGTTCCATTCGAAGACACGCGGCAGCGGGCAGACTTCGAGGCATATGTCGACGTGGTCGAGAGCACGTTCGGTGCCGTAAACGGTGAGATACGAAGTCCGGTTCGCGTAGGCCGTTCCCGCGAGTGCTTTTTGGGCGCGAGCGATGGTGCCACCCGAGTGGAGGCTATCGTCGACGACCAGGATATGACGGGCGGCCGACGGATTCGGATGCCGTTGGCCGCGTGTCCGGCCGCTCGGGAACAGCTTATCGGCAAGCAGTCCGTCGAGGTCGGTGAGGGCGACGTTCAAATGGAGGGCAAGAAGGTTGGCTGCGAGCAGGCCGCTCCGGGGAATGCCCACGATCAGGTCGGTATCTCTTGGGATGGCCGCGAGATTCCGCCGTATGCAGGCGTTCAGGTCGTTGAACGAGCGGTAGTTGAGCATCATGGCCGCCGATCGCCCTCATTGCCGTCGGGTTCCGGTCGATCTGCCTCTAGGCCCCGCGCAGAAGCGAAACAATCCGGTTCTACGGCTTGGCCGGCGTAGCCGCTGCCCGCAGGCGTCAAGGCCGTTCACACCGATCGCGACGTTACGGCGCGCCGATGGCGGGCCGTCGCTCGCGAGAATTGCTGACGTTCGATCACGACGCGCCCGATCTCAACGCGGCCGTGGCTGGCTATTTCCCGGCTGCCCGGCCTCTGAGGACGTCGCGTCCGGCATCGGCAAGTCTCACCTTGGAGAAGCTCCCGGAGCAGGCATCCGCCCGGGGGCAACGATCTCCCGGTCGTACCGCCGCGGCCCGGGCGCCGCGATCCTCTCCCGAAAACCGAGAAGCCGGTTGCATTTACCGCGCAGCGCCATTACTTCCTCCACGCACGTCCCCATCGTCTAGAGGCCTAGGACACCAGCCTTTCACGTTGGTAACACGGGTTCGAATCCCGTAGGGGTCGCCATTTCCTTGGCCGGTCCCGTGGTAGAGCGCGATCTCGCTCTCCGGGACCGGCGTCCGGAGCCGCGTGCGGTAATTGGCTTCAGCCCCGGCGGCGGAAGCTCGGCGCGCGCACCATGAGGCAGAGGATCTCGAACAGCATCTGCGCGCCGGCCTGCGCTGTGACGCTGGTGGGGTCGTATTGCGGCGCCACCTCGACCAGATCGCCGCCGACGATATCGAGCCCGGCCAGGCCGCGCAGGATGGCCACTGCCTCGCGCGGGGTCAGCCCGCCCACTTCGGGCGTGCCGGTGCCCGGGGCGAAGGCGGGGTCGAGGCTGTCGATGTCGAACGAGAGGTAGACCGGGCCATCGCCGATCACACGGCGCGCGGTCTCGACGATCGCGGGAATGCCGACGGCATCGATCTCCTCGGCATGCACGACCGTCATGCCCGCGTCGTACGAAAACTCCCACAGGAACTCGGCCGAGCCGCGAATGCCGATCTGGATGCAGCGTTCCGGGTCGAGCACGCCGTCGAGCACCGCTTGGCGGAACGGGCCGCCATGGTGGAATTTGGTCCCGTCGAACGGCCCGCCGGTATCGCAGTGTGCATCGATGTGGACCAGGCCGAGCGGCCGCTCGCGACCCATCGCCCTGAGGATCGGATAGGTGATCGAGTGATCGCCCCCGACCGAGAGAGGGCGGACGCCGGCCGCGGTGATGATGGCGTGAAACCGCTCGATGTCCTCGATACAGGATTGGAGGCCGTAGCGGCTGCGGAACGGTACGTCGCCGATGTCGGCGATCGCGGCCTCCGCCGCCGGCGCCATCCGGAGAGCGTGATTGTAGGGGCCGATCCGCTCCACCATGCGCAGGGCGCGGGGGCCGAGGCGCGCACCGGGCCGGTTGGTGACGCCGAGATCCATCGGTACCCCGACCAGGGCGATGTCGAGCCCGTCGAGATCCGGCCCACCGCCCACCTCCGGCCGGTACGGCATGTCGAGCAGCGTCGGCACGCCGGCATAGGGGAGCGCGCGCCGGTCCGGATCGCTGTAGAGCAGGGCCGCCACCTTGGCGAAAGTGGGATCCTGAACCTCGCTCGCCTTCGCCTCCGCATATCGGCGGCGCAGGGCTGCGAGCCTGTCTGGGTCCATTTCTGCCTCCATTTCCGGTACCCGGCCGCTCGCGACCGATAGCGGCGCGACCCGACGTCGATCGGCCCGGGGATCGATCGCCTCGGGCCGCGCCGCTGAAACCGTCCGGCATGGTGCACGGCGAGCGCGGCCTGGCCTGCCGTCGCAATTCCGGTGATCCGGACGTCCCGGATCCCGACGGGGCGGCCGCCGCAGCCACCGTTCTTCTATGCCACCGTTCTCCTATACAGCCGCGCCCTATCCGCCGCCCAAGGTCGGTCGCGCCTTCGCCCGATCCCGCACCCCAGCGAACGCATCGACGCACACGGTGTAGAATAGCGGGACGGACGCCGCCCGACAGGGGCGGAATCAAGCGGCGGGAGGGGCACGACGAAGAATTCGGCCGCCCGATATTCGATCGGCAGCGGAATGTCGTATACGGCGTGGGTGGCCGGCTCGAAGGCGATCGCCGGTCAGCCGCCTCAGGAACCGGTGGTGAACTGCGACACGGCGCGGACGCCTTGCCGGCGAGGATCTCGCCGCACTCGCGCTCGCCGCCGGAGGCTGGCGATGGATTGACTGTGACCCCTACCGTGCTGCGGGCGGTGGCATGACGGGTCTGCGATCGCGCGAGGTGCACGAGGATCGCCCCACGGAGCCGTCGCCGCGCCCGGCGCACGGGGAGCCGGGCCGGATCTGCCTGCGGCTGCGGCCGTTCGAGATTCGCATCCTGCCGGCGCAGACGGTGGGCGTGCGCCGCACGGGAGATCTGTCCGCTGCCCCGCGAGGCCGAGGTCGACCTCGCCAGGGCCTGCGGGAGGGAACGCGGCACGCAGCCGCTTATCCGGCACGGATTTCGAAGATGCCGTTCGCCCGGGCTTCGACGCGAAACCCGCCGAAGCGTCCGGTCGCAGCGCGGAGACGCGCGATACGCCGCTCGAGATCGGCGGCGCTCAGGTCCGGAAAAATGTGGCGCAGATAGCCGGGGCTCTGGCTGTTGTTGCCCCGGAGTCCCTTGACCTTCTTCTCCGCGGCACGGACCCGGCTGCGGAACTGCCCGCCGATCCACCCGCGGAGCGTGAACCGCGGGAACAGGTCACCCGTTTCGAGCAAGGTCTCGAGCGCATCCACCACCCGTTGGCTGGCCCACGCCCCGTCGGTGCCGGCGATGAACCGCCGCACCAGAGCATCCTGTTCCGGCGTCCGTGCGAGACCACCGGCGAGCACGTCGCCGACGGCCTCGATCAGCTCCGGCACGGTGGCGGCGCGGCGGCTGAGCGCATTCGGCAGCGGAATGTCGTATACGGCGTGGGTGGCCGGCTCGAAGGCGATCGCTGGTCGCTCGAGCAGGAAAGCCTCGACGGCCGTCGTGCAGCCATTGTGGATCACGG
>CAZVAR010000028.1:17717-28607 GCA_964625225.1 uncultured Alphaproteobacteria bacterium
GGTCGCTCGAGCAGGAAAGCCTCGACGGCCGTCGTGCAGCCATTGTGGATCACGGCGTCGGCCGCCATGAGCCAGGGCAGTACGCTCCCTTCGAAAACGACCGAGACGTTGGCGCTGTTTCTGGCGGCGCTCTGCCAGAGCTTGGCGCTCTCCGAGGGATGCGGGCGCACAATGATGCGGTGCTCGGGGAATGCACGGGCCAGCCGCGGCACCATGTCGAGGAACGCCCGGAAGACGGCATGCCGGTGTGCCGCCATGGCCGGATCCTCCCGGGTCCCGACCTTCTCGGGCGGGACCTCCGCCGCCGGCCCGCCGGTTGCCTGCAGCCGCGACCGGGTCATTTGCGGATAATACCCGTTGACCCCGCCGAAGTTGGAGTTGACCAGAACGAAACGTCCGAAGCGTCCGGTCAGCCGGTCGGCCGCTTCGCGATGATACTCGCGGATCTCCCGTCGCATCATATCGACGCGGGGATTCCCGGTCGTGAACAAGGGCTGGCCGTGATAGCCGGTGGTCGTCCGCCAGATCTCGGCATTGTCCTCGCCCCATGCGAACAGGGCCCGTGACATCTCAAGACAGGCCGGCGAAACCCGTCGACGGCGGTAGATTTCCGGCGACATGTACACCAGCGCTTCCTCGTCCCAGGCGACGATTCCGTGCCCCATCTGCGTGAGATGGTCGAAGACTCTGGCGCTCTTCGGGGTCAGGCCCTTGGCGAGATAGACCGAGCGCGGCGGCAGCCCGGAAATCCGCCGGCCGATCCGGGCGCGGCAACCCAGGATCACGTTCCAGCCGCGCTCTGCGGCGACGCACGACAGCAGCAGCTTGCCGTCGAGTTCGCGTGCCTGGACCTCGACCGGCACGACCAGCGCGGGGCGCGCGGTCATGCCGCGTGCTCCGCAGGCGACGCGAACGCCTGCTGCACGTGGGCGAGGTCATCCGGATAGTCGATCTCCCCCCAGCGCAGCCCTTCGATCGAGCGCACCGCGACCAGCCCCCGTTCGGCCAGCACGCCGATCGCCTTGAGATACCACCAGCCGAGGCCATTCGGCGTCCGCATCGTCTGGTCCAGGACCTCCACGAACCAGCGCGCGCCGTCGCGATCGAATCGTGTCATGCCGATCGACTCTCCGTCTACGCAGTCCAGCGGCAGCGTCTTGCCGATCTCCAGGAGTCGCTCGCCCGCGACACGCACCTTCATGTCGTCCGAGTCGTAGCTGGCCTTACGATCCATCGCCAGCGTCACGGGTGCCGGCGAACTCTCCAGCAGCCGTCGCAGCACTTCTGCCTCGAACACGGTGTCGCCGTTGATCAGCACGAAATCTCCCTCCATTTCGTGCCGTGCCATCCAACAGCTCGCGAGATTGTCGGCCACATTATAGAAGGGATTGTAGACCGTCCGGAGCGTCAGGCCGGGCCGGTTCAGTCGCGCCAGGTGAAGCTCGACCGCCTGCGCACGGAAGCCGACCACGACGGCTATCTCCGAGATCCCGCAGCGGGCGAGCTGCTCGATCTGCCAGCCGAGAATGCTGCCCGTGCTGCCGAGCCGCAGCAGGCACTTCGGACAGTCTTCCGTGAGGGGAAGCAGGCGCGAACCCTGGCCCGCGCTGAGAATGACGGCTTTCATCCGAAAAATCCCCACAGAGACGGCACCGGGACGACACGCATACGGCCCGCTCGGACGGCAGGAGCCAGTCGACGACCTGAAACCCCTCCCGCCGCGCGAGGGCCTTTGCCCGGCGTGACGGATTGACGACGAAGGCCATGTCGGCCCAGCGGAGCAGCGGAAAATCGGCTACGGAGTCGGAATAGGCGATCAGCGTCCACTCCTCGCGCGGCGCCGGCAGTGCCCGTCGGACTGCCCGGAGCTTGGAGGCGCCGTAGCAGTTCTCGCCGCCGAAGCGATCGCCGATGCGATCCTCGGAGTCCCAGCGTGACGGCGTGCAGACGATCATGTCGATGCCGAGCCGGGCAGCGAGCCGTTCCGCCAGGAAGTCCACGGCGGCGGTCGCGAGCACTAGCCGGTGACCGGCCCGGCGGTGCCGCTCGATCGCCTGCAAGGCGCCGGGGCATAGGCCGGTGCGGACCAGCCGGTCTACGAATGTCTTGGCCTCAGCGGCGATCTCGGTGCGCGGAATGCCCGTAAGCACCTTGCGGAGCATGATCTCCTTGACGGCACTGCGGCCGATCCGGCCGCGACGATAGCGCAATGCGGCAAGGAGGATCGGCGCGACAGCGAGCAGTTTGCGCGGACGCCGCCGGGCGACGGACAGCAGGAATGGTGTCCAGGTGCCGCGCCGCGTGATGGTGCGGTCGAGATCGAAGATGGCGACGATCGGCTTCCTGCGATCCGGCGCTTCGACGGCAGGCACAGCCGGGATCGCGCTCATACGGACTCCGCCAGCCAGGAGCGGATCTCCCCCCCGCGCGCCCGCACGATCGCCGCCTGCGCAATGCGCGTGGCATGGAAGGCCAATGACAGCGCCGTCCAGAGAGCCATGGCCACGAGGCCGATGTCCGGCCGTCCGAAGGCCGCGGCCGCGGTGAGGATCGCCAGGTTCGGATTGCGCCGGGCGGTGATGGCGCGGAAGGCATAGTCGACCGGGCGCCAGATGTGGGTCTGAATGCCGAAACATCTGATGAAGGTGCCCTCCATCAGACGCCCCAGCACGTAGCCGACCAGGACGGTCCAGAGCGCAAGGTCGAGGCCGGGCACGATCTCGCCGGCAGGCAGCCTATCCAGGCCGTAATACCAGGCGGCCCACCAGAACGGCGGATGGATCAGGTCAATGCCGTGATCGTAGACGTTGCCCCACTTGGAGGACGTCAGCGTCACCCGCGCGAGTTTGCCGTCCACGGTGTCGAGGAAGGTCATCAGCCAGGCGGCCGCCGCACCGGTCAGGAACGCGCCCTCCGCGAACAGACCGGTGGCCACGAAAACCAGGATCAAGCTGAGGGTCGTGATGGTATTCGGCGTGATGTGCCGTTCGGCCGCCCACTTGGTCACATACCGCGCCGGCAGGGGCCACACATATTTCGTGACGACGTCGGTCGCGCCCTTGTAGACGGCGGCGAAGGTTCGTTTCTCGATCTGCGCGACCGGCGTGTCGTGCAGCGATAGCACGTACGGCACGGCGCGCTTGCGCAGTGATGGGTTGAACGTAGAGCCCAGCTCGGCCGGTTCCAAGACGCGCAGGCCGGCTTTCGCCGCCTCCTCGCGGCTCAGCGCGCCGGCCTCGATCAGCGCCAACGCCGCCGGTGCCTGTCCCGGTGCCGCATGCGCAGCAACCCCGATCCAGTCGCCGGGTCGTCTCCCCGCAACTACCAGCAGCACACCCGGCGTCGCCGCCAACGCCTTCACCAGGCATTCATCGATCACATAATCGGCGCGCACCATGATGAGCGGCGCCGTACCGGGTGCCTTACCCCCGTCGCCGACCGTCCGCGTAACGCCAGCGCGCGCAAAGGCACGCTGCAGGCGGGTCGACGTGGTCAGGCCCCAGATCCTGACGTCGCAATGGCCGACGATCGCCAATGCAGGCTGCCCGTCCCGGGGCGGTGATGAGCCGTCGGTTCCGGCGCAGGGGTAAGGCGCTGCGGAAGTCGGCATGGGCAGCGGTCCGGACTGTGGGAAAAGCCGGGGCAAGACCGGCACTGCCGGCGCAGGCGGAGTCAGGCGGCGAAGCTCGTGGAGCAGCGGTTCCCTGCGACAGGATCCGGCGGTGCGGGCGAGACCTGCCTCCCTGACGAGCAGGCCGCGAATGCGCTCGTTCGTTGGAGCAGCGACCGGGTGACCGGGCCCGCCGAGAGCATCGGCAAGAAGGGCGGTATCGTGCCGTGAGAGCGGATCATATCGCCTCTCATCCTCGGGAACGCGCAGGTTCCTCAGTCCGCGTCGACGGGATCCTGTATGACCGGGCGACGCCTGCGCGCTCTTTGATCTGGATCAAGGATGGCCGACGCCGCCGACCGTGGCAGATCTGGTGTGGCGGGAACAGGGCTCGCCCGCGAACAAGGCCGGAGGGTCGCCGCCGATCGTTGCCCGGCAGGGATGCGGATTGCGCCGGGGCGGTGCGGCGACGCCGGTTCCGGCAAGCGTCCTGCTGATTCGGTTACCTGTGGACTGAGCGGCCGTGACGGTCGGGCGGGTCCCTGACTACTCGGCTACGTCGACGTTGACGTAGGCCGCGCCTTCCACGCCGTGATAGTAGCCGTTGGAAAACGCGGCATTGCCGGTGATTTCCTTGAGTCGGGCGTTGCTGGTAGTGGCGGAGATCCGGCCTTCGAGCAATTCCCGGAACGTCTCGGCCACCTTGATCATGTCGCAGCTATGTGGCCACAGGCGGAAATGGCTGACGCCGACCGCCTGCAGATCGGCAATCTCGGCGGATAGGTTGGCGTAGGTATAGGACATGGTCTGAATGCCGTTGATCGCCAGGAACGGCTCGCCGTCGACCGTCTCCAGGTCCATGCCGTCGGGGTCTTCGGCACATACGTACCGGCAGTTGTCTTTGGTCAGTCCGTGGCTGCGTGCGTGATAGCAGCGCGCCGAGACGGCCAGCGGCAGACGGCCGAACACCTGGACCTCGATCTGGGCGCCGGTCGCGCGGGGCAGCAGGCCGATAGCGCGGGCATCCAGTTCGACCGGCAGGCACAGCCGCATTGCGCCTCGACGTACCAGATAGGCCGCTGTGCCCTCGTTGAACACGTTGACGAAGGGACCGACCACATGCGGTTTCCCGGCAAGCAGGGCGCAGGCCGAGATGTCGTTGGCTTCGACCGGAATGTCGCCGGCGGCCTGAGCCGCGTCGCGCACGCTGGCCATCTCGCGCTTATTCATGATCAGCGCGAGCGTGGAGAGTACCACCTCCTTGCCGGCCGCCTGCAGCCGCTCCACCACTGCCGGGAGATGCTGCGCAAAAAACGGGGTGCGCTTCCAGCACACGACTTCGCCCACATAGACGACGTCTATCGGTGCCTCGTCGGCGATGCCGAAGTAGAAGTCGCGCCAGGCCTCCGGCGACCAGTTGAACAGTACGGGGCCCAAGGTGAGCTTCGACACGGGCGTCACCTCCAGGTTTTCTCGTAGGCACCCGAGGTTTTCCGGCCGCCTTCCATCATGGACGCGAGATCCATCCGGGGCCGTTCGCCGCGACCCGCCGCATCCACCGCGGCACGGAAGGTGCTCACGACCTGCGCTACATAGGCACGCCCGCGTTGCCGCCCCTCGATCTTGAGAGCCGTGACTCCGGCCTGCTGCAACTCCGGCAGTAGTGAGGTGGCGTCGAGGCTGGTCGGCTCCTCGAAAAGGTAGCGTGCCTTCGATTTCGTGATGAACCGTCCCTTGCATAGGGTCGGATAGCCGGCCGGCTCGTCGGCGGCGAAGGTGTTGATGGTGAAATGACCCAGGCGCGAAACCAGTCGGTCGCCTTCGTCCTCGTAGCGCACGTGGCTTGCGGGCGAACAGACGCCCGAGATGTTGGGTGATTCGCCGGTGGCGTAGGAGGACAAAGCACAACGTCCCTCAGCCATCACACAAAGGCCGCCGAACACGAATACCTCGGTCTCCACAGGAATCTCTGCGTTCAGCTCGGTGATCTCGGCCAACGTCAGCACCCGCGGCAGCACGACCCGTTTGATATCGAATTCGGTGCTGTAGAAGCGGATCGCGTCGGGGTTCGAGGCCGAGGCTTGCACGCTCAAGTGGCGGCGCAGGTCGGGGTGCCTGCGGGCTGCGTAATCGCACAGGCCGATATCGGCCAGGATCACCGCGTCGACCCCCATCGCGGCGGCATCGTCCACGGCACGACGCCAGGGATCGGGGTTACCCGCCTCAGGGAAGGTGTTGATCGCGAGAAACACCTTGGCGCCCTTGCCATGGGCATAATTCAGTCCGTCGGCCAGTTCGGCGCGGCTGAAGTTGAGGCCGGGGAAATTGCGCGCGTTAGTCTCATCGCGGAAGCCCAGATAGACGGCGTCGGCACCGGCCTCCACGGCGGCCCTGAGCGAGGCAGGCGTTCCGGCCGGACAGACCAGTTCGAGCTTTTCGCTGGCACCGGGGGCGGTCATGGCGTGTTGACCCGGGACCGTTGCGGGGCGGTGCCTCGGACGGTGCGGCCCGCGGCCACGACCTTCTCTTCGAGCTTGGCCAGCTTCACCGTCTGTGCCTCGATCCGCTTGAACGCGGGGGCGAGCAGTGCCGCACGCAGCACCTCGAAGTCCTGAATCGCGGTCTCGATCAGGCGGCGACCGTGCCGCCCCAGGCGCTCGGCAGCGCCGGAGACCGGTCCGAACACGCTGGCCATGTCGGCGATGACGTCGATCTCGGCCCCGTCCAGGGCGTTGCGGAGGGCAACGATCGCCTCGGTGTCCCCCTCGATCACCAGGTCGCGGGAGAAGAACAAGGCATCCCCGTCGATGCGGCCTTCCAGCAGGCCGATCAGGGTCGTCATTGGCCCGCGTACCGCGGCGGTAACACGCTCTTCTCCCGGATCTCGCAGGACTTTGAGCGCCGGAGCCTGCGGATCGAGCCGCAAGACGAAGACCAGCGGCAGGTCGACCGGGTCGACCAGCACGGCCGGGGCGTTCAGTCCGGAGAGGCGTTGGAACAGGTCGGCGTGGCGCCGTCGGATGGCCGCCATCATCGCATGGAGGAGCGGCTGGAACAGCTGCGGTGGCAGCGACCGCGTGGCCAAACCTGCCAGGAGCACCGGCGAGAAGGGAGGTATCATGCCGCGAGAGCGGATCATCGCTTCTCATCCTCGGGAACGCGCAGGTTCCTCGGTCCGCGTCGATGGCCTCCTGTATGGCCGGGCGGCATCGGCGCCTTCTTTGATCTGGATCAAGATGGTCCGTGTTGCCGGAAGCTGAGATGTGCCCGCTTGGGGGATCAGGGGATAAGGTCGATGCCGTTGCGTGCGTCAGGTCCGTCAGACGATCCCGGTGTCCGGATCGACCGGGACGGCACGGAACCATCGCTCGCAAATGGGACCGCCGCCGTGGGGCGGCCTGCTCCGGAACCCGGTATGGGCGCGATTTGCCCCTTGTGTCGGCGCCTTGCCTTACCCGGCGGCGCGGGCGTCGCGATGCTCGCGCATCCGGGCCAGGCGCGGGATCGCTGCCTGCGCGAGTCTCTGCGCCTCGGCGACAATACGCTCGTCCCGAGCCGTTTCGGCGACTTCGAAATAGCGCTCGACCGCCGCCTCCAGTCGTTGCAGCCCGAGGTCGAACAGGGCCGGCGCCGGTTGTTCGTGCGGCTGATCGGCCGCCACCTCCGGCACTTCTACCTTTCCGCTCGCATCCGGAAAGCGCGACGCCAGGTCGCGGGCCGCGGCACGCTCGTCGTCCGCTATCCGGGCCAACAGATGAGCGGCGGAGTCGCCTGCGGCGGCCAGCGATTCGGCTGCCGCCGCGTGCAATTGCGCGAGGCTGGCTTCGGTCCGAAGCGCCTCGACCACGAACTCCGCCAAAGTGATCGGCTCACGATCCCGGTCGGGCGGCCGTCGCCGTTCGGCGTGATAGGCCCGCCGCCGCTCGCCGCGCAGCAGTGCGACGTGGCGAAGCTCCTCATGAGCCATCCGCTCCGCTGCCTGTCGTATCGTTTCGTCTTCGGCCCGTGCGGCCAGATAGCTCCACAGTGCGAAGGTTCGCTCCTCGTTGCGCACCGCCACCGACAGCGCCCGATAGGGGGTCACCAGGCGCGAGCCGACCATTTCCGCGGCCGCCTCTTCGTCGAAGGTTTCCGGCCAGTCCCGCCAGCGAATGTCGGCCGGATCGGGTGCTTTGCCGACGGCTGCGACCGACCAGCGTTGCACGGCCTCCTCGTGGCCGCGTTCCTCCGCGGCGAGTTGCTCGAAGACGGCCGCGGTCTGCTCGTTGCCGAGCGCCCGCATATGCGCCGCAAGCTCCGTGTAGCGCTCCGCTGCCTCGCGTTCGAGCGCCTCGGCGACCGCCATCAGCTCGGCCAGCGAGAGAACCGTCTCCTCGGGATCGGATTTCAGCAAGCTCATGGGCGATGTCTCCCGAACGGCTATAGGACGATGCCGGGACGAGGGAAGCAAGGCAAGCCAGGAACCGGACGGCGACGACACCCCCTCTGGTCAGCCCGATCGACCCGCGACTATCCTGTCACTGCCTTGCCCTGGGTGAGGGCGGTGCTAGTTCGGTATCGAAGGAGGCGCCTGGGCATCGCCTCGCTCGCGGTGATTCGAGCCTGACTGTGGGATGGAAGCCTTGCCAGGACAGTTCCACCGCGGTTCGCCCGATTGGAGGCGAGCCGCCTGTCGATCGTCGGCCTGTATTCTGGCGCTCATCACGCTCCTGCTCGTCCTGGTTCCGACAGGTTCGGCCCTGGCAGCAGGTCGCCTCCCGGAGTTTCTGGGCAGGGTCGAGCCCAGTGAGCTCTTTCCCGAGGCGGACCGGCTCGGCCCGCCGCGCGGTGAGCCGCCGATAGCTCCTGCTTATCGGGGAGATCGCCTTGTCGGCTTCGCCTATCTCAACTCGGATTTCACCAACAGCGTCGGCTATTCCGGCAAACCGATCCATATCGTGGTCGGCATCGACCTCCAGAGTCGCATCACCGGGCTGAAGCTGGTCGACCACAAGGAGCCGATCGTCCTGATCGGGATTCCCGAGCAGAAGGTGATCGATGCGCTCGATTCCTTGATCGGGATCGATATCGGGCAGGTCACTGCCGGAACGGCCGGGATCCCCCAGGTCGATATCGTCAGCGGGGCAACCGTGACGGTGCTCGTCATGGGCGACAGCATCATCCGCTCGGCGATCCAGTTGGTGCGCAGCGGCCGCATCGTAGCGGCCGAACCGTCCACGGCGCCGCCGCCGGCGCCGACGGTCCGGCGTGTGCTCGATCCGACCGTCAGCGAGATCCGGGATTGGGAGAGCCTGATCGGTGACGGGTCGGTGCGGCGCCTGCATCTGAGCGTCGGCGACATCAACGAGGCTTTCGCGCAATCCGGTGATCCAGAAGCGGCGGCGCGACCGGAACGTGGTGATCCGGGCGAGACCTTCATCGACCTCTACGTCGCCCTTGCGACCATCCCGACGATCGGGCGTAGCCTGCTCGGCGATGCTGCCTACCGGCAGCTCGTAGGCCGCCTCAAGCCCGGTCAGCACGCCATCGTCGTCGCCGCCAACGGCCGCTATTCCTTCAAGGGCTCGGGCTATGTCCGCGGTGGCATCTTCGACCGGATCGAGCTGATCCAGGACCTGAATGTGGTTCGCTTCCGCGACCGCAACCATCGGCGGCTTGCGGACTTTGCGGCTGCGGGTGCGCCGCAGTTCCGCGAGATCAGTCTCTTCGTGATGCCCGAGGACTTCGTTTTCGATCCTGCCGCGCCGTGGCGGTTGCAGCTTTTGGTCCAGCGGGCCACCGGCGCCCTGACCAAGGCATTCCTGACGTTCGACCTGACCTACCTTCCACCGGACCGATATTTCCGCAGCGAGCGGCCGATTCCCGAGGCTGCGCCGGCCGAGGCGCCGCCGCCTGCCGCCCGGCCGGCGGCGGAAGAGGAGGTTCTCTCCATGCCGGCGGGGCTGAAGCAGCCGCTCTGGCAGCGGATCTGGTGGAGCAACACCACCCAGATCGCGATCCTGGTAGTGGCCCTCCTCGTCCTGACCGGCCTCTTCTTCTTCCAGGATTCTCTGGTCCGGCATTTCCGGATCTACCTCTGGGTACGCCGGATCTGGCTGGTTTTCACGCTGATCTGGCTCGGTTGGTATGCGAATGCCCAGCTCTCGGTCGTCAACGTCCTGACCTTCACGAACGCCCTGATGGCCGACTTCAACTGGGAGTATTTTCTGGCTGCGCCCCTGATCTTCATCTTGTGGTTCTCCGTAGCGGCGGCGCTGCTGTTCTGGGGACGCGGGCCGTTCTGCGGCTGGCTTTGTCCATTTGGGGCGCTTCAGGAGCTCACCAACAATGCCGCCCAAGCGCTGCGCATACCTCAGATCAAGGTGCCGTGGGGCGTGAACGAGCGTTTGTGGCCGATCAAATACATCATATTCCTGATCCTGTTCGGTCTTTCCCTCTACTCTATAGATGTTGCCGAAGTTGCGGCAGAAGTGGAGCCGTTCAAGACCGCGATCATCCTCAATTTCGTACGGGACTGGCCGTTCGTGCTCTACGCGGTGGGGCTCCTGGTGATCGGCCTCTTCATCGAGCGCTTCTTCTGCCGCTATCTCTGCCCGCTCGGGGCGGCGCTGGCGATCCCGGGGCGCATCAGCATGTTCTTCGGCTGGCTCAAGCGTCACCCCGAATGCGGTTCGCCCTGCCAGCGCTGCGCCAAGGAGTGCCCCGTACAGTGCATTCATCCCGACGGCCATATCAACCCGAACGAGTGCATCTACTGCATGCATTGCCAGGATCTGTACTGGGACGAGTATCGTTGTCCGGCGATGATCCAGCGGCGCCTGAAGCGCGAGAAGCGGCAGGCGCTCGCGTCCCCCTCGAAACGGGCGGGAGTGGCACCGGCACATGCGAGACCGGCCGCGGCTGCAGCGACCCCGGTCGACACAGATCATTCTTGATCCCAAGCAAGCATAGGAGACGCCCATGTCGAACAAGGAGACGAGATCGGGAATCAGCCGCCGGGAGCTGCTGGGCACCACCGCCAAGCTCGCAACGGTCGCGGGCCTCGGCGGTACGGCCGGCGCCGCGGGCGTAGCTGCGGTCGGCGGCACGCTTGCCCCGGCCGCACCGGCGCGAGCAGCCACGCCCGGCAACAGCATCGAGGTGAAGCCGGGCGATCTCGACGAATATTACGTCTTCTTCAGCAGCGGCCAGACAGGAGAGGTACGGATCATCGGCATGCCCTCGATGCGCGAGCTGATGCGCATCCCGGTGTTCAACCGCTGCAGCGCCACCGGCTGGGG
>CAZVAR010000029.1:0-28219 GCA_964625225.1 uncultured Alphaproteobacteria bacterium
GTCCGCCGGCCCCGCCGGTGCTGATCGCCGGCATCCGGCGGGCGCTCTGGGTCTCCGCGGACGGCGAGGCGGAGGAGCTCGATCCGGCCCTCGCCGTGCCGCGGGCGCAGGCGGACCCGCCGCTGCTCTGCCACGCCGCGGCGACCGCCCGGCGGCTCGGCGCGGCACCGTTCCCGGCCTACGACATCCTCGAGCTGTTCGCCTTCGTCCGGCCGGCACGCTTCTGTCTGCCGACGGCGCGCGGGATCGCCGCCGCGCTCGGCCTGGCGCCGCCGCGCAGCGCGGCGGCCGAGGCGGAGGCGCTGCTCGCCGCCACGCGGGCGCTGCTGGGCGAGCTGGCCGCCCTACCCGACCGGCGCGCGGCGACGGCGATCGCCTGGGTCATGACGCAGGCCGGCTGGCTCTGGGGTCGGGCGGTGCTGAGCGCGCTCGGCCGGCCGGGCGATGCGACGCTGCATGCGACGCGGGCGCTCGCCGTCTGGGAGCGGCTGCCGGCCTGGTCGGAGCAGGCATCGCCCGGGCCGCCCGGCAACGCCCCGGTCGAGCCGGACGAGGCGAGGCGGCGTCTGGCGCGGCTGCTCGGCACGGAGTCCGAGCCGCGGCCGCAGCAGGCCGACTATGCGTCCGCCGCGACCGCCGCCTTCCAGCCGCGCACCGCGCCCGGGGCGCCATGCCTGGTGCTGGCGGAGGCGGGGACCGGGGTGGGCAAGACGCTCGGCTACATCGCCCCGGCCAGCCTGTGGGCGGAGCGGAACGCCGCGCCGGTCTGGATCTCGACCTTCACGCGGAACCTGCAGCACCAGATCGACGGCGAGCTGGACCGGCTGTTCCCGGACCGGGCGGTGAAGCGGCGCAAGGTGGTGATCCGCAAGGGGCGGGAGAACTATCTCTGCCTGCTGAACTACGAGGAGGCGGTGCGGGCGCTGCCGGCGCGGCCCGGGGACACGGTCGCCCTCGGGCTGGTCGCCCGCTGGGCCGCCGCCACCCGCGACGGCGACATGGTCGGCGGCGACTTTCCGGCCTGGCTCGCGGGCCTGCTCGGCGGACCGCGCACGCGCGCCCTGGCCGACCAGCGCGGCGAGTGCATCTATGCCGCCTGCCCGCATTACGGCAAATGCTTCGTCGAACGGACGCTGCGGCGGGCGCGGCGTGCCGAGATCGTGGTCGCCAATCATGCCCTGGTTCTGGCGCAGGCCGCGCTCGGTGCCGAGGAGGGCGTGCTGCCGACGCGCTACGTGTTCGACGAAGGGCACCACCTGTTCGATGCCGCCGATTCCGCCTTCTCCGCCGCCCTGTCCGGGGCCGAGACGGCGGAGTTGCGGCGCTGGCTCCTGGGCGCCGAAGGCGGCCGCAGCCGCGCCCGCGGCTTGCGGCGGCGGGTCGAGGACCTGCTGGGCGAGGAGCCGGCGGCCGAGGAAGCGCTGGAGGCGACCGTGCGGGCGGCGCGGGTGCTGCCGGCCGAGGGCTGGCTGAACCGGCTGCGCGACGGTCAGCCGCACGGCCCGGCCGAGGCGTTCCTGGCGCTGGTGCGGCAGCAGGTCCTGGCGCGCGCGCCGGGCCCGGAGGGGGCCTACGGCCAGGAGACCGAGACGCTGCCGGCGCTGGACGGCCTGATCGCGGCGGCGCGCGACCTTGCTGCAGCGCTCGACCGGCTGCTCCGGCCGCTGGCGGCGTTGCGCCGGCATCTGCTGTGCCGCCTGGACGACGAGGCGGACGCGCTCGACTCCGCCACTCGCGTGCGCATCGAGGGGGCCTGCCGCTCGCTGCTGCGCCGCGGCGAGCTGCAGCTTCGCGCCTGGGCGGCGATGCTGGATGCGCTGGAGGCCGGGCCGGACGCACGCTTCGTCGACTGGTTCGCGCTCGAGCGGCTCGAGGGCCGCGAGATCGATGTCGGCATGCACCGCCGCTGGGTCGACCCGACCGAACCGTTCGCGGCGGCGGTCGTGGCGCCGGCGCACGGCCTGCTGGTGACCTCGGCCACCCTGACCGATTCCAGCGGCGACCGCGAGGCCGACTGGGCCGTTGCGGAGGCGCGCGTCGGCGCGCAGCATCTTCCGGTCCCGGCAATCCGCGCCGCCGTCCCGTCACCCTTCGACTATGCGGCCCGGACCCGGGTGCTGATCGTCACTGACGTGCGCAAGGACGACCTCCGCCAGGTGGCGGCAGCCTATCGCGAGCTGTTCCGCGCCGCCGGCGGCGGCGCGCTCGGCCTGTTCACGGCGATCGCCCGGCTGCGCGCCGTGCATGCCGCCATCGCCGGGCCGCTGGAGGATGCGGGGCTGATGCTGCTGGCGCAGCATGTCGACCGGCTGGACGTCTCGACCCTGATCGAGATCTTCCGCGCCGAGCCGGACTCGTGCCTGCTGGGCACCGACGCCGTCCGCGACGGGGTGGACGTGCCGGGGCGCGCCCTGCGGCTGATCGTGTTCGACCGGGTGCCCTGGCCGCGGCCGGACATCCTGCATCGCGCCCGGCGCGCCCGCTTCGGCGGCCGCGCCTTCGACGACCGGATCGCCCGGCTGCGCCTGCGTCAGGCGTTCGGCCGCCTGGTCCGGCGGGCGGACGATTGCGGCGTGTTCGTGCTGCTCGACCCGATGATGCCGTCGCGCCTGGCCGCCGCCTTCCCGGCCGGCGTGCCGGTCGCCCGGGTCGGCCTGGCGGAGGCGGTGGCGGCGACGCGCGCCTTCCTGCACGAGCAGACCCCCGCCTTGACGGCCGCCGCCGCGGCGTCATAAAGGAACGACCCTCGCAAGGAGACGGCTTCGTGCGCGACACGCCTTCGATCGACCACCATACGGCGCTCGTATACGTGATGGTCCTGGTCTCGGCCGCCGACCGCGACATGACCGATGCCGAGCTGCGTTCGATCGGCGACGTCGTGCAGCATTTGCCGGTGTTCCGCGACTTCGACCGGGAGCAGCTGCCGCGGACCGCTTCCTCCTGTGTCGATATTCTCAACCAGGACGACGGGCTCGACCGGATCTTCCAGCTCATCGAGGCTGCCCTGCCGGACCGGCTGCGCGAGACGGCCTATGCGATCGCCTGCGACGTGGCGGCCGCGGACGGCCGCGCCGGGCAGGAGGAGCTGCGCATGCTGGAGATCGTCCGGCACCGGCTTGCGATCGACCGGCTCGTCGCGGCCGCGATCGAGCGTGGCGCCCGCGCCCGCCACGCGCGACTCTGAAGCCGCCGGCCCGCCGCGTTGCGTACCCGGCGGGCTGGACAATCGTCGCGGCCGGGCAACTTCTCTCGTATGTCCCGGATCGATGCCCGCCCGCGGCGGCCCTTTCGTTTCGCCCTCGTCACCGGTGCCGGCAGCGGCATCGGTGCCGCCTTCGCCGAGGAGCTGCCGGCCGGGACCGGCCTGCTGCTGACCGCACGCGACCACGACCGCCTGTCGGAACTGGCCGAGCGCCTCGCCCGGCCGGGGCGCGAGATCGTCACCGTCGCCGCCGACCTGACCCGGGACGCGGGCCGCACGCTGGTGATCGAGCAGGCCGAGCGGCACGGCATCGATCTGCTGGTGAACAATGCGGGCGTCGGGCGCTTCGGCCGGATGCTCGATCACTCGGCCGATGCGGAACGCGAGGTCGTCGAGCTGAACGTCGTCGCGACGGTGGTGCTGATCCATGCGCTGCTGCCCGGCATGCTGGTGCGGGCGCGCGAGGCGGGCGAGCGCGCCGGGCTGATCCTCGTCGCGAGCAGCACCGCCTTCACGCCGGTGCCCTTTCTCGCGACCTATGCGGCCAGCAAGGCCTTCGGCCTGAGCCTGGGCGAGGCGCTGGCCGAGGAGCTGCGCGACGAGCCGATCGACCTGCTGACGCTCTGTCCGGGCCCGACCCGGAGCCGCTTCGCCGCCCGCTCAGGCTTCGGCGAGCAGTTCCCCGGCGCCATGTCGCCGCGCCGGGTGGCACGCGAAGGGCTGAGCGCACTCGGCCGCCGGACGGTGCACGTGCTCGGACTGGGCGGACTCGCCCTCAACCCGATTGCGTTCGGCCGCTATGCCCTGACCGGCGGCCTCGGGGCCGCGCTGCGACGCTACGTGCGGCCCTGAGCGCCGCTCAGCAGCCGGTCGACCGCTGCTCCCCGGATTCGCCGGACCCGGCCGGGCCGCCGGTGTCCGCCTCCTTCGCCGGCTCGGCCTGGTCCTTGCGCTGGCAACGCTCCCACTGCGCGTCGATGCGTCGTCGAATCGCTTCCATGTCGGGCGCCATCTCAACCTCCTGTCCTCGGTGCGGCTCGGGCACACGCGTCCGGGCCGGCACCGCAACGGCGAGCGAATTGCGCCGTAGGAAAACGAAGGGTCGTTTTGGCCTGCAAGAAGAAAATAATCCAATTCAGGCCGCCTGCAGCCGGCGCCCTCTCCACCGGTCAGCGCGCGGCCCGGCGCGCGGGCGCGTGCAGGGCGACCGGGGCAGCCGGAATCTCGGGGACCGGCGCCGGCTTGCCGAACAGCCAGCCCTGGCCGAACTCGACGCCGATCCGGGCGAGCAGGCCAGCCTGGGTCTCGGTCTCGATCATCTCCGCCACGGTGCGGATACCGAGATCGTCGCAGAGGCCGACCATCGCCTTGAGCATCACCCGATCCCGCGGACTGTCCAGGACCTGCCGGACGTATTTGCCGTCGAGCTTGACATAGTCGACATGCAGCGCATGCAGATACTCGAAGGAGGAGAAGCCGGCGCCGAAATCGTCGAGGCACATCTCGTGGCCGAGGCCGCGCAGCTCCTGGATCACCGCGTTGGCAACCGCGAGGTCCTTGATCTCGGTCGATTCGGTGATCTCGAAGATGAGCCGGCGCCCCAGGCTGCGATGCGCGCGAACCATCTCCTGCAGGCGCGCGACGAAGATCTCGTTCTGCAGCGATTGGGCCGAGACATTGACGGCTACGGTAATCGGGCGCCCGGTCGCACCGTTCTCGAGATGGGCGATCGCCCGCTCGCAGACGGCGAGGTCCATCTCGTGGACCAGGTGCATGCTCTCGGCGAACTTGATCAGCTCGTAAGGGCTCTTGTCGCCCTCGAAGCGGACCAGGACCTCGAAATGGTGCGGCCGGCGATGCTTGAGATCGACGATCGGCTGGAAGCGGAGGCTCATCGCTTTCCGGGCAACCATGCTCTTGAAGCAGGCCATCCGCTGCAGCGTGTCGTCCATCATGGCCTTCATCGCACCGGTCATGGTGCGGATGCTGAACTCCCGGGCGCCACCGGCGACGAAGCTGTTGATCGTGTAGACGAGGGCCCGGACCATCTCCGCCTCGTCGATGTCCGCATCGGCCTCGATCGTGCGGCCGGTGACAGCGATCTCCGGGCCTTGCGGAGCCACGTGGTGCGCCATGTCAGCGATCCGCCGGCGCAGGCCGGCAGGGTCGATCGCAGCGTCGTGCAACAGTCCGTATTTGGCGTCGGCGAGCCGCGCCGTCGCCCGGCCGAGCGAACGGCTGCGCAGGTACACCGCGACCTCGGCGAGGAACCTGTCGGTCATGTCCTCGCCGGCGCGTTCCCGCAACGCGTCGACACCGGTCATGTCGATCAGCGTGAGCCTGACCTCCTGACCGATCCCTCTTGCGACCTTGATGCTCTCCGCCGTGATCTCGGCGAAGGCCTCCGGGCCGAGCAGGTCGGTGCCGCCGTCGCGGGCGGCGTCGATGGCGCGCGTCACCGTCGCAGCGTTCAGGGCAAGGTACAGCGTGTTCTCCCGCTCCGGCAGGCGGTAGCCGCTCAGCAGGGCCGGACCGGCCGAGCCGTCGCCGCGTCGCACCTGGAGCGCGATCGGCCCGAACCGGCCGTAGAGCTCGCGGTCGAACAGGAGCGCGGCGAGCAGCCCGTGCTCCGACACCGGGAACAGCTCCAGCACCGGTCGCCCGATCTGTGCCTGCGCCGCAGCGCCGAGCAGGCCTTGGGCGGCACCGGCGGCGAAGCTGACCCGATTGTCGCTGTCGACCTCGATCAGCAGGTCGGCGGCAGCGAACGCGAAGGCCACAAAACGGTCTCGCTGGTGCTTGAGACTGCTGGTCACGGGCGATCGGCCTTCTTCTGGCGGCGGCGGGGCCCGTGACGCTAAATGCCTGCCCATTAAGAAGTATCTAAGCTAGCCGTACTCCCGGGACCGGGAACGGCGGCGACAGCCGCACGCAGGAGGAACCATGGCAACGCCCGAGGAGATTTTGGAATTCTGGTTCGGTCGCCCCGGCACACCGGACTATGGCACGTACCGGGAGGCCTGGTTCCGCCGGGATACCGGATTCGATGCCGAGATCCGGCGCCGATTCGGTGACGATGTCGAGCGGGCCGCGGCCGGGGCGTACCGGGCCTGGCGAGAGGCGTCGGAGTCCTGCCTCGCCTTGATCCTGCTGCTCGATCAGTTTCCGCGCAATCTCTACCGGGGCAGCCCGCGCGCCTGGGCGACCGACCCGGATGCGTTAGCGACCGCCGCGCATGCTCTCGAACGCGGCTTCGACCGTACGCTGCCGCGGCACGCCCGCAAGTTTCTGTATATGCCTTACATGCACAGCGAAAACCTGGCCGACCAGCGCCGCAGCCTGCGTCTGTTCGAGGCCCTGGGGGAGGAACCGTCGCTGCAGGCCGCGCGCCGGCATCACGAAATCATCGCGCGCTTCGGCCGCTTTCCGCATCGCAATGCCGTGCTCGGGCGCGCGACCACTGCCGAAGAAGCGGCCTTCCTGCAGGAGCCCAATTCCTCCTTTTAGCCTTGCGGAACCCGGGAACGTTGCCCAGCCTTCCGAAAATCGGCCGCATTCGGCGTCTTTGGGCATTTCTAGTCCGCGGCCGCGGCGCTATTTTCGGGGCCAGCGTCCGTAATTCCAGCGTCACGAGAGAACGGAACCTCTTGCCTATGGATATCCCATCGATCCGCGCCGCATACCGGCGTTATGCGAGGATCTACGACGCCACGTTCGGCGCGGTGTTCGCTTCCGGCCGGAGCCGACTGCTGTCGCAGATCAACCGCCGC
This sequence comes from uncultured Alphaproteobacteria bacterium, assembly GCA_964625225.1. Taxonomy (GTDB): domain Bacteria; phylum Pseudomonadota; class Alphaproteobacteria; order JAJUGE01; family JAJUGE01; genus CAZVAR01. The sequence goes on from CAZVAR010000029.1 coordinate 6,973, forward strand.
GGCGGGCAACGCGTCCTGGAGGTCGGCGTCGGCACGGGGTTGTCGCTGCCGGACTATCGGCGCGACAACACGGTCGTCGGCATCGATCTCTCGCCCGACATGCTGGCGATCGCGCGGCGACGGGTCGAGCGCGCAGGACTGACCAATATCGAAGCCCTGGTCGAAATGGATGCCGAGCGGCTGGATTTCCCCGATGCCAGCTTCGATACCGTGGTCGCCATGTACGTGATGACGGTCGTGCCGAACCCGGATCGGGTGATGGCCGAACTGAAGCGGGTCTGCAAGCCGGGCGGCGACATTTACATCCTCAACCATTTCATCGACGAGAACGAGGGATTGTTGCGCACCGCCGAGCGGATGCTGGCGCGCTTCTCCAGCAAGATCGGCTGGCGTCCGGACGTCTCGATCGATTCGGTGATCGCGTCCGCCGGAATCGAGCTGGCGACCGTGCAGGTGGTGCCGCCCTTCGGGCTCTTCCGCCTGCTGAAGTTCCACAACACGCCCGCACCGGCGCCGCTGGAGGCGTACCGGCTCACGGCCCAGGCGGCGCCGCACCGGTCCAAGACCTGGCTGCAGACGCGGCGTTGACCGGGCTCATGGCAGGGGAAGCGCCCGCTGCGACGGTCGCGCGGATCGACCGGACGGCGGAACGGCGAACGACACCCTGCGGCGACGGGCATCTGGTCTGGCGCCTGTGGGGCAACGGCCCGCCGCTCGTGCTGCTGCACGGCGCCTTCGGGTCCTGGACCCACTGGCTGCGCAACATCCCGGCGCTGGCGGCGCGGTTTCGCGTGATCGCCCCGGACATGCCGGGCTACGGCGATTCCGACGATCCGCCGCAGCCCTACGGGCCGGAGAGCCTGGCAGAGATCCTGGCCGAGGGACTCGATGTCATCCTGCCGCCGCCGCAGCGCCTCGACCTGGCCGGGTTCTCGTTCGGCGGAATCATTGCGGGCCACGTCGCCGCACTGCTGCGCGAACGGGTCCGCAACCTGGTGCTGATCGGGCCGAACGGCATGGCGCTGCCGCGCGGCGAGACTGGCCCGCTGCGGTCGCTTGAGCCGGACATGACGCCGGAGGCGGTGCAGGCGGTGCATCGTCACAATCTGGGCATGCTGATGATCGCCGACCCGGCGAAGGTGGACGACCTCGCGGTCCATCTACAGATCGAGAACGCGCGGCGCTCCCGGACCAAATCGGGACGAATCCCGGAAACGGACGCGCTTCTGCGGGCGCTGCCGGCCGTGACCGCAAGCATCGGCGGCATCTGGGGCGGCCGTGACGCCATGGCGGTACCGCATCTCGGCCTGCGCGAGGAGGTCCTTCGGCGGTTTCGGCCGGACCTTGACTTCCGCATCATTGAGGGGGCGGGCCACTGGGTGCCCTATGAGGCCCCGGAGGCGGTGAACGCCGCGCTTCTGGAGATGCTGCGCCCGGCTTGACAGCCCCTCCGGCGCCGCGGAAGCATCGTCCGATCGATGACGACGTCACGGGAAGATGCCATGCTCCTCTCCGCCCGGCGCGTCGGCGGAAGTTTCGTCGCCGAAATCTCGGGCCTCGACCTGTCGCAGGACCTGGACGACGCCGCCTGGACCGCGCTGCACCGGGCCTATCTGACCCACAAGGTCCTCTATCTTCGCGGCCAGACGCTGACCGCGGACCAGCTCTACCGGTTCGGGGAACGGTTCGGGGAGATCGAGCCGCATACCGTGCGCATGTACCGCCACCCGGAGCGGCCGGGTATCACCCTTCTCTCCAACCGGGTCGAGATGGGCCGCCCCAAAGGCATTCGCGACGCCGGCTCGCACTGGCACTCCGACTATTCCTACAAGGCCGTGCCGGCCAACGTGACCATCCTTTACGCCCTCGAAATTCCGGACGAGGGCGGCGACACGCTGTTTTGCGACATGGAGGCCGCCTGGGAGGCGCTGCCGGACGATCTGAAGTCGGCAGTGGCCGGAAAGCAGCAGGCGATCCAGTATCGCTGGCACCGCGATCGCGAGCACCCTGAGTCACGCTGGAAGCTGCTTTCGCCGGAGGAGCAGGCGGAGAGTCCGGAGGTGGTGCATCCGGTCGTGCGCACGCACCCCGAGACGGGGCGCAAGGCGCTCTTCGTATTCCCCGGCATCACCTCGGGCGTGAAGGGCATACTGGGAATGGACGCGACAGAAAGCGACGAGATCCTGCGCCGGATCTGGGAGCACTGCACGCAGGAGCGCTTCGTCTACCGCTACAAGTGGCACGGGCCCGGCGACCTGCTGCTGTGGGACAATCGCTGCACCATGCACCACGCCACCACCGACGTGCTGCCTCCGGACCGGTATCGCACCCTCTGGCGGATCAACACGCGCGGCACGGTGCCGGTATGAGCGTGGCGGCCGAGAGCAATGCCTGGAAAGCGGCGGCGACGCTCTACCACCGCTACTTCACCGGGCTGATCCTGACGGTGGCGAGCCGGCGCGGGCGGCACGACGTCGGCGAACTGATGTTCCGGACGTTCCGCCACCAGCATCACGAGAAGTTTCTACCCGGCATCGCCAAACTCGGCCTGACAGGGCTGCCGGACGCCGTCGCCTGCGCCGGCTACCATTATCTCTCCAATCGCATCGGCGGCGTGCAGGTGGAGTTCATGCGCGAGTCGGACCGCAAGGCCTGGGTCCGCTTCGTACCGCCGCGATGGGTCTATGATGGGCCGGCGATCTGCGGCGTGCCGTCCGAAGCGTCGCGCGGGATGCTGCGCGGCTGGTACGCGCAGAACGGAGTCAGCCTCGGCAATCCGCGGCTTGGTTTCGTCTGCACCATGCAGACGATGGACGGGCAGCCCGGCCTCGCCGGCTATTTCCTGGAGCACGACCGCGACCTGGCGCCCGAGGAGCGGCTGCGCTTCGCGCCGGGGGAGGAGCCGCCTCCCTTCGATCCCGAGGCCGCGCCGCGGCTCGACCCCGCGGTCTGGACGCCAGTGCGTCTGGCCAAGGCGAACCGCAACTATGCGATGGAATATATCCGCACCATGCTGCCGCGGATGGCCGAGCTGTTCGGCCCGGCCGATGCGGCGGCGCTCGGCAATCTGGCCGGCCGGCTGATCGGGATGCAGCATTACGCGGAAACGGCGGCGCTGCTGTCCGCCGGCGGGGAAGGGGCAGCCGGGTTCGCGCGCTGGCTCGCGGCGATGGCGGAGGCGCAGGGGGACCGCGCCGAATGGTCCGCCGAGGGCGAAACTGTCCGGGTGCGGCAAACCGGCTGGCGCCTGATGCAGGGCCTCGGGCCGCTGCCGCCGTCCGTGTTCGACGCCTGGAACGGTCTATGGCAGGGAGCGCTCGCTGTGCACGACCGCTTCCTCGTGCTGGAAGTCCTTCAGCGGCCGGACTATGGCGATCCGCAGATCGAATGGCGGATCCGCCGCAAGGGCGCCCGGTCCGACTAACCCGCGGCAGAGAGTAGCCCAGGCATCTCGGCCGGGCCGATCACCTTGGACATCAGCCGGTCGAGGAAGCGGCGGATCCAATGGTCGACCGCCGGATCGTGGGCCGCATGGCCGGCGATGTGCGCCTCTGCCGGCTGCGCACCCGGCAGGACGAGGCGGTGCGCGGCGAACGTCGTCCAGCGCTTCTTCATATCCAGCGTCACCTCGGGGTGGAACTGGATGCCGTAAGCATGGTCGCCGAACCGGAACGCCTGCTGCTGGAAGATCTCCGCCTTGGCCAGCAGGGTGCAGCAGGACGGCAGGTCGAACCCCTCGCGATGCCACTGATAGACCGTCAACGGCCCGTCGAAATAGGCGCGTCCGGCATCGGTCGGCGTGACCTCGACATAGCCGATCTCGACCAGCCCCTCGGGATGTTCGGCAACCGATCCGCCCAGCACCCGCGCCAGGATCTGCGCCCCGAGGCAGATGCCGACGAAGGGTTTCCCCGAATCGAGTGCCACCGGCAGCCAGTCGAGCTCGGCCCGGATGCCGGGAAGATGGTCGTCGTTCGCGCTCATCGGCCCGCCGAACATGAAACACCCGGCATAGTCGTCCAGGCTGGGCGGCAGCTTGTGGCCCATGTTGGGGCAACGCAGATCGAGCGCGTAGCCGCGCTCCATCAGGAGACAGCCGACGCGCCCGGGATCGGACCCCTTCTGGTGAACGATGCAGAGAACCTTGCCACGCATGACGGGCTATCAATATGGATTGTGCTACGAACGGAAGCAACAGGCCCGCCGCGACACCTCTGGATGGGACTCGCCGGCAGCGCTTCACCAGCAATGCTTCACCAGCGGCGGGACGTAGCAATACCTGCAGCGCCGGCCGTCGCCGGTCGGCACTTCGGTGCAGGTCGAACCTTCGTAGACCAGCGCGGTATAGATCCTGAAGTCCGTAAGGCGCGACGCTGTCGACGGAACGAATGGCGCATTCGACGTCTCGGACGGCCGGATCGGTCGCGCGTGCCGAAAGCCGGGTGGCACGCCGAGGAACCGCCGAACGCCGCCGGTCTTCTCGAAGACGTCCGCGACGACCGCGGTATCGACGCCGATGCTGTTCCGGATGGACGTCGTCAGCGTTTCGCGTGCGAGGATCGCCTCGACCTCCTCGTCGCTCTGGCTGTCGAGCCCGGCGACCGTGAACGGTCTCTTGCAGCTCCGCACCCAGGTGGAGCGGGCAATCGCTCCATTGCCGGTATCGTACATGTCGAAACAGACGTTGTCGGCCTGGTCGAAGGCGATGGAGGTGAAGGACAAGATGGCCTTGATGCCGCGCACCGGCCTCGGATAGGCCGGGCCGGTGAGAACCTCCTCTCGGAACTCCCCGAGCGGCACGAACTCGTAGCGGTTGCCGTCCAGGTCGGTCACGAGAATCAGAAAGGCATCCGGTGCCCGGAACGCCGCCTTCACGTCTTCGGTCAAGTCCCGGGTGTACTCTGCGCGCTTCATCGCTTCCACACCCGGATCCGGTCGCTGCGCGGCACTGGACTCGACCGACTGGCCGAAACCGTCCGTACAGGACGCGACAAGGAGCGCTGCAACTACGAACGCGGCTCGCATCTTGAACCCTCCCCGAATGATGGGTTTGCATCGGCCTCAGAACTGCAGCCGTAACCGCCCGAGCACGCGGGTGTCGGGATAGAATTCCGGCGTCGCGGTCGGCTCGTTGTCGAGAAAGCTCAAATCCTGGTAGCGGAAGTCTTCGCCGAAGAGGTTGTTGATCTCGATCGCGAGCAAACCGCGGCGGTTGGGGAACCGATAGCCGGCTGACGCGTCCACGACGACGAAGGACTCGCGCTCCCGATCGCCGCCCGCGAGATTGTCGAAATCGACCCGTTGGCGGACATAGGTGGCGGTTGCGGCGAGATAGAAGCCGGTCGGGTCGAAGTAGCGTGCGCTGAACGGGACCTTGAAGGTCCCGACGCGATCCGGCGTCAGCTCTGCGCTCTCGATCTCCTCGTAGCCCGGCTCCAGGCCGAGGGCGATCCGATCCAGCGGCAGCCAGTAGAGGTATCCCTCTACGAGATGCTCGTCCTGACCGCGAAAGATCCCGCCGACCGGAACCTTGAGATCCCGGTGCAGATATTCGGCACCGGCGAAGACGCGCTCTCCGGCACGGGCATCGAAACCGACGCCCCAGCTCTTCGCCCGCGTGCCGTTCGGGTCGTCGAACAACTGGTTGAAGCCGGCGACCTGCGTCGGCTCCAGCGTCTGGTCTATGACCAGCTCGCGCTTGACCGTGTCGAAATAGGCCGCACGGAGGCGAAGCCAGGCCGCGGGGGTCCACTGCACGCCGAGCTTCGGCGATACGCGCTTAATCTCGGTGCCGCCGTCGTCGAAGAGCGTCCCGCCGAACCCGATCGTCCAGACCGTGTCGTCGGGAATGCGGGCATTCAGATAGGCATAGGCATGATCCTGACGGATGTCGAAAGCGCGCGGCATGCGTACCGGCGGGATCGGGATGGTGGGAAAGGTGGTGACGATCACCCCTTCCAGTTCGGCTCGCGTGATGCCGACCCCGGTGACGAGACTGAGCCGGTCCCAGGCGCCGAGATATTGCGCCTGAACGTCCCAGGCGTCCTGCTTCGATCTGTCGTCCTGTATCAGCGGTAACGGGCCGGCGACCTCGTCGACGAGGTCGACCTGGCGTTCGCTGTAGATGACGGACGCCAGCACCGTCTGGCCCGGCTCGAGGTCCAGGCGCATCCCGGCCCTGACGGTATCCTGATCGAGATCGCGGCGGTCGAGTCGCGAGAACTCGTCGAGATCGAACCCCAGCGCAACGTCGCCGTGAACGGTCTCACGTCGGCGCGCTTCGATCTGGAGAGTAAGGTCGGGCCGCAGGCTGGCCTGAAGAAACGCATTGTAGAAATCATGCTGCAATTCGTTGTTGGGGCGGAAGCCGTCCGTCTCGTAGTGGAACTGGCCGACGCTGAAGCCGACCCGACCCGCCAGCCCGGACAGCACCGCCTCGTTGCCGAAGGTCTCGTCGTTGCCGCCGAGGACCTCGCCGAGAAACCGCACGCCCTCGCGGTCGAACAGGGCGGTCCATTCGGCGAAGCCCGGCTTGTCCGGACCGGGCGCGCGCAGGATGTTGAGATCGGTCTGGGACAGCAGCGGCTCCACCGGCCGACCGGTGGTCGGGCGCAGCAGCAAGGCCTGAAGTTCCTCGCTGGCGCGGGCCACGTCACGGCGGCCCCGGTCGAGATAGCTGCGGGCGAGCAGCTCGTGCACCGGGGCGCTGGTCGGGTCCACGGCGAGCGCCTGCGTCGCCTCCGCGGTGGCCAGTTCCTGGAACCCGAGATCCTGATAGATCCGGGCGAGGTTCGCACCGCGGACGGCACGATCCTGCTCGATCAGGCGCCAGCCGCGATAGACGGCCCGATTGTCGTTGAGGGCGATCGAACGCCCGATGTCCCGCAGCGCCTCGCCGGGCTGGTTCTCGTCCTGCCTGAGAACGGCGGAATAGTACCAGGGTGTCGGGTCGGCGGGGTCCAGCCGCTTCGCCATGTCGAGTGTGCTCGCGGCCGGCGCGGGCCGGCCCTCCTCGGCATAGGCGTTACCCAGATAGCTTCGGATCAGCGGGTCGGTCGGGTCGAGGATTGCGGCGATCTCGATCTCGCGACGGCCGTTCTCCAGTTCGCCGCGGCGGATGGCGGCGAGGCCGCGCCCGAGCCGGGCCAGCGGCTGCGCCGGGTCGAGCGCCAACGCCGCGTCGAAAGCACGGGTCGCAGCCGCAGGATCGAGCCGTGCCAGCTCGGTATAGCCCAATGCGACCCGGGCCCGCGGCGAGCCGGGCGCGAACGTCACCGCCTGCCGCGCCGCGGTGACCGCATGGCCGGATGCGCCGAGCGCCAGATAGAGTTCCGCTAGCTGCGCCCAGAGCAGCGGGTCGTGCGACCGCGGGGCCAGGGTGAGCAGCGTGTCGAGCGCATCGCGCAGACGAAAATGCGCCTGCAGGGCGTAGGCGTGGGCGAGGCGTGCCGGCACCGACTCCGGGCCGAGCGCCACCGCCTGCTCCGCCCGGGCCAAGGCCTCGGCCTTGTCGTTGACGGCGAGAGCGATCACCGCCGCGACGGCGCAGGCCTCCGGGCTGTCCGGCGCAAGCGTCAGGGCCTCCGTCACCGCCGCCTCGGCCTCGGCTGCCGATTGCGGGCCGACCGCCAGCAGCAGCGCCGCCCGGAAAATCTGATAGCGGGCGTCTCGGTCCGGCGGCGGCACCGTCTCGAGCAGCCGCACTGCGCTGGCCGGATCGCCGCTGCGCCAGGCGCGATAGGAGGGAACGAGCGCCGGCGGCAAGGCCTGTTCCGGCGCGCCGGGCGGTTGCCCCTCCAGATAGGCGAACACCGGGTCGTAGTGGATCGCCCACTGCACCGCGTCCGGCGGCGTCAGGACCTGGCGCAAGGCGCCGTCGGCACCGGTCACCGCCGCCTGCCCGGACTCCAGCCGGACCGTCTCCACCGCGGTGCGCACGCTCACCGTTCCCTCGAATACCCCGACCAGCGAAAGCGCGCGCGCGCCGTCGTGGCGGATCACGAATTCGGTCCCCTCGACTCCGGCGGTGAGGAACGGTGTCGTGACATTGAGCCGCCGGGGAGTCCGCGAGAGGAAATAGAGGGCTCCCCGCAGCAAGGCGAGAATGCCCTCCTCGCCGGTCGGCTGCGTCGGCACGGTCAGGATCGTGTTCTGGTCCAGACGCAGCACGGTTCGGGTATCGAACAGCATCACCCCGGCCCGGCTGCGCTCGCCAACCTCGATGCGGTCGCCCGGGCAGACGATGCTGTCGACACCGCCGGCATCGACCCGCAACCCGCCCGCCCGCCGGATCCGCACCTCGCCCTGCACCGAGACCAGGATTCCGAGCGCCGCGGTCGCTTCGGCGGCCGGTGCGCCCGAAGCCGGACATGCCACCTCCTGCGTCCCGGCCACGACTTCGCCCCGGGCGACGCCGACCGTCGCGAGCATCGCGACGAGGCCCGCCGCGATGCATCGCGGCAGACCGCCCCCGCGGCGAGCATTCTCTGCGCCGAGCACCGCCATGGCTCCTGCGGCACGCCTTCTCGTCACGACGGTAGCGGCGGCACGCAGAAAGCGTCACCCCATCTTCCGGCTAGGTTCCTCCCCGAAAGATTCAGGCGAGCACGAACACGGTTGTCGGCTCGGCGCGGCCGCGCAGGCGGTGAATGCCGGCCGGCCTGGTCCTGAAGCCTCGACCGAGCGCGGCTGCCGTCGTTTCGCTCACGAGGATGCAGACTTCCTGGTCCTCCGGAAACACCTGCTTGCCGAGCTGCTCGAGCCGCTGTCCGATGTTCACGGTGTCGCCGACGACGGTGTAGTCGCGGCGGCCCGCGCCGCCGATATCGCCGACGGTGACCGGCCCGCTGTGGATGCCGATTCGCATCCGGATGGGCGGCAGGCCCGCGGCCCGCCGCCGGGCATTGTCGGCCTGCACCGTGTCCGAGATCGCGAGTGCGGCGCGTGCGCCACGCTGGGCGTGGTCGGGCAGCGCCACCGGGACGCCCCAGACCGCGAGCAGCCCGTCGCCCAGATATTTGTCGACGATGCCGCCTTCGCGCTCGATGCAGGCGGTGACGAGCGCGAAATGCGCATTGAGCAGGCGGGCGACCGCCTCGGCCGGCCGGCTCTGGGACAGGGCGGCGAAGCCGGCGATATCGGTGAACATCACGGTGACGTCGTGTTCCTGCCGCGCCAACCCCTGCGCCGGCTGGTGCAGAAGCTGTTCGGCGACCGAGCGGGGCAGATAGGTTCCGAGCCAGCGAACGGCCACGGCATGCTGCAGCAGCAGGCCGATGCCGAGCGCCAGCGGAAGCTGCAACAGGAAAGGAACCGCCAGCGGCGCCCAGATCTGCGCGTAAGCGAAGGCGGCCGAAGCGGCGGCGAGATAGAGCAGGCAGAACCCGCTCGCCGCGGCGATGGCGGACGGCCCGCGAAGCCCGACGGCAAGCCGGGCGGCCACGAGGCCGAAGACCAGGGCGACCAGCGCCGACTCCAGGCGGGTCAGCGGCCGCAGGGCTTCGTCGGAGAGCAGGTTGGCGGTCGCGGAGGCGGCGATCTCGACGCCGCTCAGATCGACCGCATCGGCGCGGCGGAACACCGTATATTGCCGGTCCAGCTGGTCGGCGCTGCCCAGATCCGACACTCCGATGAACACGATCTTGCCTGCAATGGCCATCGCCACGGCGGCCTCGTCCTGGAGCAGGCGGTGATAAGGGATCGTGGTGACGGTACCCGGCGGCCCGTAGAAGTTCAGGTAGAGCTCGTCAGGAGCCCCGGGAACGGCGCGCGGTCGCTCGACCGGCGGCGGCGCCGTCGCCGACGGCACGCCGCGGAGCGGCATACGCGGCGGATCGGCCCGTACGGCGTCCGTCCCGCGCCCGGCCCCGGACGCAAGCGCGTGCCGCATGTAAAGCTTCGACGCAACGACCGGCAGGGTCGGGACGCCGCCTACACTTTCCTTGAACAGCCAGAAGCGGCTGACCCGGGCCGCATCCTGCGGCAACGGAAACGGCGCCAGACCGGCAGCGGCCTCGGCGAGCGGGCGAATCGGCGAGACCAGCAGGTCGTAATGCGCAGCCAGCCCGCCGGCCGCCGGCACCGAAATACGCTCGACGAGCTGCAGCAGGGCGACGCGGCCGGAGCGGGCGATCGCCTCGGCGAAGGCACTGTCCGCGTCGGGCGCACGGGCCTCGACGAAGGCGATGTCGAAGACGATCGCGGCGGCGCCCCGATCCTCCAGCACGTCGACCGCACAGCCGTGCAGATGCCGGGGCCAGTCGGAGAGCCTGCGGACTGCGCGCAGCCGTTCGGCGGTTACGGACGCCGGCAGGCAGCGCCGCAGCCGCTCCGGCCAATCGGCGCGCCGGTCGGGCAGTGTCCGGAGCCAGTCGAGGCTGGTCCGGTCGAGGCCCGCCACGACAACACGGTCCGGCCCCTCGATCGGCCCTCGCAGGCGGAACAGCCATTCGAGCCCGAGCGCCTCCTCCAGCGCATGGCCGTAGGGCGTCACCACCGTCGCCGCACCGACCAGCCCGACGATGATGCCGACCAGAGTTGCCCCGCGGATCCGGCGCACGACTGCGCCCTCCCCTTGCCGCACATCCGCCATTCTGTCGGCGTTTCCGGGAGACTCAATCGGTCTCCGGCCGGGTAGCGGATGCGCGCGGTCGATGACCGCTGCTCTTGCGCGGGCACGACGTGCCGTGCCCTTGGAGGTCGAAGTCGACCGGACCGCCCCGCCGACAAGTGGCGGCGGTCACACCGCGTTCATATAGTGCACGCTGAACAGGGCTTGTGGGTCGGTCCAGACCCGTACCGGCCGGAATCCCTGAGCGGCGGCGAGCGCCTGGAATTCCTCCACCGTGAATTTGTGGGAATTCTCCGTATGGATCGTCTCTCCGGCAACGAAGGAGAAGACGCGGTCGCCGATCCGCACCGTCTGGTTCTCGCGGCTGACCAGATGCATTTCGACCCGGCCCTGCGCGGCGACCCAGCGGGCCTCGTGACGAAATGCGGAGAGATCGAAGCCACCGCCGAGCTCGTGGTTGATCCGCTCCAGCAGATTGAGGTTGAAGGCGGCCGTCACCCCGCGCGCATCGTTGTAGGCGGCGTGCAGGACCCTCGGATCCTTTTTGAGATCGACGCCGACGATCAGCGCCCCGCCGCTGCCCAGCAGATCGGCAGTCCGACGCAGGAAGACGCGCGCCTCCTCCGGCGCAAAGTTGCCGATGGTCGAGCCCGGGAAGAATACGACCCGTTTGGCCGTGGCGCGCGCGCCGTTCAGCGGCAGCGCGAATCGACGCGTGTAATCGGCGGTCACCGGGACGACGTCAAGCCCCGGATAGTCGAGAGCGAGGCGCGCGGCCGCTTCGCGCAGATGCTCGCCGGAGATGTCGATCGGCATGAACGCGGCCGGCGCCTCGAGAGCGTCGAGCAGAATGCGGGCCTTGCGGCTGGCCCCGGCGCCGAATTCGATCAGCACCGCGCCGGGGCCGATCAGGTCCGCGATCGCGCGGGCGTTCGCCTCCAGAATGCCGATTTCGGTGCGGGTCGGGTAGTATTCGGGCAGCCGCGTGATCGCCTCGAACAGTTCCGAGCCGCGGTTGTCGTAGAAATATTTGGCCGGGATCGCCTTCTGCGGCAGGGCAAGGCCGGCCAGCACGTCGCGGCGGAACGCCTCGAGCGGCGGCGCGAAATCGAGTGCGTCGGCGAAGGGCGATCCCTCGTTCATGACGCGTCCTCCGCCAGCCGCAGGCCGGCAAACGCCCAGCGCTGGTGCGGGTAGAAGAAGTTCCGGTAGGTCGACCGCAGATGGTCGCCGGGGCTCGCGCAGCAGCCGCCGCGCAGGACCATCTGATTGATCATGAACTTGCCATTGTATTCGCCGACGGCACCGGCCGCCGGCCGGAAGCCCGGATAGGGCGCGTAGGGACTCATGGTCCACTCCCAGACGTCGCCGTAGGTCTGGAGCAGCGTGTCCGCCGGCCCGTGCGCGGGTACCGGATGCAGGCTCCCGCTTTCGACGAAATTGCCACGGACCGGCAGCGCCGCGGCCGCCGTCTCCCATTCCGCCTCGGTCGGCAGGCGGCAGCCGGCCCAGCGGGCATAGGCGTCCGCCTCGTAATAGCTGACATGAACCACCGGCTCGCGCGGGTCCATCTGCCGGCGGCCGGCCAGAGTGAAGATCGTCCATCTCCCACCCTCCTGCTCCCAGTAGAGTGGTGCCTCCCAGCCCTGCGCCTGCACCGTGGCCCAGCCGTCGGACAGCCACAGTTCCGGCCGGCGATAGCCGCCGTCCTCGATGAACCCGATCCACTCGCCGCAGGTGACGAGCCGCGTCGCGAGCCGGAACGGCGCGAGCCAGACCTTGTGGCGCGGGTCCTCATTGTCGAACGCGAAGCCGGCGCCGGCATGGCCGATCTCGACCAGCCCTCCCGGGAATCCCACCCAGGCGACCGGCGGGATATTGCCGGGCCGCGCTCCGCTCCCGGCCCGGTAGGCAGGCTGCAGCGGGTTGCAGGACAGCACGTGCTTGATGTCCATCAACAGCAGCTCCTGGTGCTGCTGTTCGTGATTCAGTCCGAGCATGAGCAGCGGCGCGCACGCCGCCAGAGTCTCGGACCCGGCGTGCACGATCAGTCGCCGCATCGCCGCGTCGACATGCTCGCGGTAGCGCCCGATCTCGGCAGCGCCGGGGCGCGACAGCAAGCCCCGCTCGGGCCGCGGGTGCCGTGCGCCGACCTGCTCGTAATAGGAGTTGAACAGATACCCGAACGCGGGATCGAAGGGTTCGTAGCCCGGGAGGTGCGGCTGGAGCAGGAAGGTCTCGAAGAACCAGGTCGTATGGGCCCGGTGCCACTTGGCCGGGCTGACGTCCGGCATCGACTGGACGACCTGGTCCTCCGGGGACAGCGGCGCCGCCAGCGCCTCGGTCCGGGACCGCACGCGCTCGTAGCGTTCGAGCAGAAGGCCGGGATCGGTCTCCGGTGCGGCTTCGGCGCGGGCGGTGGTCGCCATGGTCGCCTCCCATAAGCTGGCGCCGGAGCGGTGCGGCAGTACGCCTCGAAGCGGCTCCGGTCAGGTCCCGAACGGTGCTACAGGCAGGATAACGCCCGCGCCGCGGATCGTCCTCCCTGCGGGGCCAAAATTTCGGACCGCCACCGCCCGGGTCCGGGATCGGGCCGAATGCTCGCGGCGCCCCGGGCGGCGCTCAGCCCGTGCAGTTCGTGGTCCGGCGGACATGGACGAAGCGGTGCCGGGTATTCTGCGCGACGGCGTCCGGCATGGCCTGGAACAGATAGTCCTCCGAATTCGGCTCGGATTTCGAGATCGTCGTCTGCCAGGCATAGTAGGCGGCGCCGGCCGCGTCGCTCGCCGGCTGCGCGACGTTGCTTGAGGGCAGGAAGACCCAGTCGCGCGCGTCGAGATCGTAGCGGTAGGCGTAGAGGGTGAAAGGCTGGTCGCTGCGGAATTCCAGCGTGTAGGTGCCGGGCCGGGTCAGCAGCATGTGCATCGGCAGGACCTTCTCGCCGGCTTGGCCGAGCGCGGACTCCGGCACGTACCAATTCTCCAGCATCACCGTGCCTTCGCGGCAGTCCACGATGAGTGCGTCCTGCGCCGCCGCCGGGAGCGGCAGCAACAACAGTGCGGCGAGCGCCAGCCTCTTCATGACTCCCCCCTTGGTCGTCGATCCCGGGACACCGCGCATGCGGCGTCACTCGGCCGCCCGCCGGTGCGGAAAGGCCTGCGGCCAGCGCGCCGGCGCGGCGCGGGCATATTGCGGCGGATAGGTCGCCTCCGCACCCAGCTCTTCGGCGGCGCGCCAGACCCAACGCGGCTCATAGAGGAAGCCACGGGCGAGCGCCACCATGTCGGCCTTGCTGCTCGCTACGATCTCCTCGGCGAGATGCGGATCGCGGATCATGCCGACCGCCATGGTCGCGATGTCCGCCTCGGCCTTCACCCGCGCCGCGAACGGCACCTGATACCCTGGACCGAGCGGGATCCGGGCATTGACGTTGCCGCCGGACGACACGTCGACAAAGTCGCATCCCAGGTCCTTGAGCGCCTTTGCGAAGGCGACCGCGTCGTCCGGCGTCAGGCCCTGCGGGTCCCAGTCGCTGCCGTTGCAGCGTACGCCCATGGGCCGGTCCGCGGGCCAGACGGCACGGCACGCCTCGAACACTTCGAGCGGGAAGCGCATGCGGCCCTTGAGGTCGCCGCCATATTCGTCGGTACGCCGGTTGGCCAGCGGCGACAGGAACTCGCTCAAGAGATAACCGTGGGCGCAGTGCAGTTCGATCAGGTCGAAGCCGAGCCGGGCGCAACGCTCGACCGCCTGCACGAAGGCGGCGATCACCGCATCCATGCCAGCGCGGTCGAGCGGCTCCGGCGTGTGCCAGCCGGCGTCGAAGGGAATCGCCGAGGGCGCCACCGTCGTCCATGCGCCCTCGTCGGACCCGAGCGGCTTGCCTCCGGCCTGCGGCGGGTGGACCGATGCCTTGCGGCCGGCGTGACCGAGCTGGATGCCGATCGGCGTCGTGCCGTAACGGCGGCAGACCGAAAGCACCCGTGCGAGCGCCGCCTCGTTCTCGTCCGACCAGAGGCCGAGACAGCCGTGGGTGATCCGGCCGCGCGGCTCGACCCCGGTCGCCTCGACGATCAGCAGGCCTGCGCCCGACAGCGCCAGGCTGCCGAGATGGACGATGTGCCAGTCGGTCGCCGACCCGTTCTCGGCGCTGTACTGGCACATCGGGGAGACGATGATACGGTTCGGCAGCGTGAGGCCGCGCAGACTGATCGGCTGGAACAGGGCGCTCGTCATGCGTGCTCGGGTCTTTCCGCTGAGGCGAGGTCGCGCATAAGGTAGCCGCCGCGGACTCGAATCAACAAGACCTTCGGGAGAGAAGGATGCCCGATTCCTTGCGTGCGATGCTGGACGGCGAGCGGCCGGTCTGCGCCCCTCTCGTGCTGAACCCGATGATGGCGAAAATGGCGGAGCAGGCGGGATTCCCCGCTCTCTATTTGGGCGGCGGCGCCACCGGCTACGTCAAGGTGCACCTCGAGGCCAATCTGACGCTGACCGAGATGGCGCAGGCGGGGCTCGAAATCCGCACGGTGACGAGCCTGCCCCTCATCCTCGACGCCGCCGCCGGCTGGGGCGACCCGATGCACATCCACCGCACGATGGGCATGGCCGAGGCGGCCGGCTTCGCCGCGATCGAGATCGAGGACCAGATCCTGCCCAAGCGCGCGCACCACCATGTCGGTCTCGAGCACATGGTACCGATGGAGCTGATGGTCGAGAAAGTGCGCGAGGCGGTCGCCGTGCGGCGCAATCCCGAAACGCTCGTCATCGCCCGCACCAACGGCGTGCGCGCGAGTTCGATGGACGACGCCCTCCGCCGCGCCGAGGCCTATCGCGCGGCGGGCGCCGACGTGCTGCTGCTGTCGCCGCGCAATGCCGAGGAGGCCCGGCATATCGGTGAGCGACTGGGGCCGCCGCTGATGCACATCTGCAAGCCGGGCGGCCTCGCGGCCCTGGGTATCCCGCTCGCCGACATGCACGCGATCGGCTTCCGGATCCTGGTCGATCCCGCGGCTCCGCTGCTGGCGGCATACGAGGCGATGCGGGCCGTCTATGCCGAGCTGGCCGACGGCTTCGCGATCCGCTCCCGGTCGCCGGCGGACTGGGAGGCGCTCCAGCATGCGCAGCATGCGACGATCGGCCTGGAGCGTCTTCTGGAGGTCGAGCGCCGGACCGTCGAGAAGGGACGATCCTAGCGGCCGGCGAACATGTCGCTCTGCAGTGCGGTGCGGACCGTCTCGAGATCGAGGCCGTATCGCTCGATCAGGTCCGCGGTGTCGGCGATCACGGAATCGAGATCGGCCATCAGCTTGAGCCGCTTGTAGAGATCGGGGTGGGCGATGCCCATCGCCTCCCCGATCAGCTCCATGACGTTGATGATCTCGAAGGGAGTCCCGTCCTCGTAGTGGCACAGCTCGCGGTGGCAGGCATGATAGACGGTAGCGAGGGTCGTCACGCCCGCGGCCGCGGCCGCGGCGAACTCGCGCTGGCGCAGATCCCGCTGGAAATCCGGGAGCACTGCCAGATGGTTCTCCTGTGTGCCGACCCTGGGCAGGCCGAGATCGATCAGCTCGAGGCCGGGGATCGCGCCGAGGATGGCCTTCACGGCCGTCATCGTCTGCGGCACGGCCGGGCGCTCCTTGAGAGCGACCCGCTTCTCGACCCGATGCACGAAATGCGGGCGGAGCTCGTCCAGGCGGCCCGCGAGGTACACGAAAAACGGATCGAGGTCGAAGGGCTTGCCGCCGAACGACCGTGCGTAGGCCGGCAGCGCCACCTCGCCGACCTGGATCTGGCAGCTCGGGCACCAGGACAGCACCGTCGTCGATCCCGCCCGCGCGAGCTTGTCGATCGTGCCGTAACCGAGGCGGCCGGCCGTCCGTGCGTCCCCCGCCTTGAACTGCAGGATGCCGCAGCAATGCGACGGCCCGCCGGCGACCTCGTAGCGCACGCCGAGCGCATCCAGGACGTCGAGGCAAAGCAGCACGATGTGCGGCGTCTTGAGGACGTTGCAGCCGGTGTAGAAGACGACCTCCGGCGGCGAGGCGTCGGCCTCCTCGGCCCGCCCGGGCGGGTTGACCCGCGCCAGCAGCTCGGGCGGAAGCTGGAGCCGGGAGATGGTCCGCACGCCGCGGCTCATTGTGTTGAAGGCGGCCGCGCCGGCGCGCCGGGTCTCGCCTTCACCCTGGCGTGCCTTCGCCGCGATCCGCGCCATGTTGACCATGAAGCGGGGGTTTACGCCGTAGTCACAGGCCTCGATGCAGCGCCCGCTATTGGTGCAGACCTCGGCCCAGCGGACGGCGTCGGCGATTCCGGCTCCCCCCTTCAGCAGGTCGAGGATACCCGACACCACCGCCGGCGGGTCGGAGTGGTCGACGCCCGCGGGCTCAGCCATCGGGCAGGCCTCGACGCATTTCCCGCAACGGGTGCAGGCGTCGAGGGAGTCGCGCACCCGCTCGTCGAGCGCATCGAGAAACGAAGCCGTCGCCGGCTGACCCATGGCCGCCTCCGCACTCGGTCGGCATCCGGTACGAGAGTATGCCGGACTGCGCGCAGTGCGACAATTGGCGCATGGCCCGCCGGGCGCGCGCCGTGACCTTCGCTGATCGATGATGCGGCAAGGGTCGGCCGCCGGAGGCGACATCGCGAAGGGGGCGGCGGGCCGGGCCACGGTTTCGTAGGCCGCGCGTCGCCATCCGGGGCTGTTCGGCGGCGTCCCGACTCTGCTACGGTCACGCGTCTCCGAGCCGGGCACGCCATGCCGCAACAGGTCCTGTCGATCCAGTCCGCCGTCGCTTACGGCCATGTCGGTAACAGCGGGGCGGCCTTTGCGCTGCAGCGGCTCGGCATCGGAGTCTGTCGGCTGGACACCGTAATGTTCAGCAACCACCCGGCCCACGGCGGCTTCCGCGGCGAGCCGGTGCCGGCGGCGCTGCTCCGCACCGTCCTGACCGGGCTCGAGGAGCGAAACTTCCTGGGCCGGTGCGAGGCCGTGCTGAGCGGTTATCTGGGCAGTCCCGCAGCCGGCGAGGTGACGATCGACGCGGTCGGCCGGCTGCGCCGGGCGCGGACCGGAGCGCTCTATTGCTGCGACCCGGTCATGGGAGACCGGCCGCAGGGACTCTATGTGGCGGCCGAGCTGCCGGCGTTGTTCCGCGATCGTCTGGTGCCGCTGGCTGACATCGTCGCCCCGAATGCGTTCGAGCTGGAACTGCTGACCGGCATGCCGGCCGGCAGCCAGGCGGAGGCGCTGGCGGCCGCCCGTGCCCTGCTCGGGCGCGGGCCGTCACTCGTGCTGGTGACCGGACTGGCGGAAGGCGACGGGATCGGCGCGCTGGCCGTGCGGCGGGAAGCCGCCTGGCTCGCGCGCTGCCCGCGCGTCGAAACGCCGGCCTGGGGCGCTGGCGACGTCTTCACGGCGATCTTCCTGGGGCGCTACCTCGAAAAGGCGGATCCGGCACGGGCGTTGTCGCTGGCCGTGTCGTCCCTGCATGCGTTGATGCTCGCAACCGCCGAGGCGAACGCCGACGAGCTCGCCCTGATCGGCGCGCAGGATGCGGTCCCGGCGCCGCCGCGCCTGTTCGCGGCGGAACGGGTGGCGTAGTCAGTGCACCTTGGCGCGGTGCTTGGTCAGGCTGCCGCCCTTCATCACCGAGCCCGGCAGCGGGTGCCCTACGATGTCCTCGGCGAGGCGGGCGGCCTCGATCAGTCGGTCGAGGTCGATGCCGGTCTCGATGCCCATCTCCTCGCACATGAACACCAGATCCTCGGTGCAGACATTGCCGGCGGCGCCCTTGTGTCCTGCGAACGGACAGCCGCCGAGGCCGGCTACGGAGGAGTCGAACAGATCCACGCCCATCTGCAGGCCGGCATAGGCATTGACGATGCCGAGCCCGCGGGTGTCGTGCAGATGGAGGCAGATGCGCTTGTCCGGCCAGCGCTCGCGCACCGCGCCGACCACCCGCTTCACCTGCTCGGGATTGGCCCAGCCCATCGTGTCGGCCAGACTGAGCACCTCGATCTCGACGCCCTCCTCCTCGGCGAGCGACAGCAGGTCGGCGACCGAGTCGAGCACCCGCTGCACCGGAATGTCGCCCTCGAAATTGCAGCCGAAGGCGGTCATCACCGAGGCCCGGCGCACGGGGATCCCGTGCTGCTTGTAGATCGCGATCTGGTTGCGTTGGACCCGGCGGTTCTCCTCGAAGCCGCGATCCGTGTTACGCCGCATGAACGATTCGGAGGTGGCGGTCGAAATCGATCCGACCATCTCCAGCCCCTCGAAGTCGAGCGCCCGGATCAGGCCTCTCTCGTTGAGCCAGAGCACGTGGTAACGGACGCCGGGCTTGCGCCGGAACCCCTCGACGACCGCGTCGGCGTCGGCCCAGCCCGGCACCTTCTTCGGATTGACGAACGAGGCGACCTGGATCTTCTTCAGTCCGGTTCCGGACAGGGCATCGATCAGCTCGATCTTGCGCGCCGTCGGGATCGGGCCGGGCTCGATCTGAAAGCCCTCGCGCGGGCCCTCCTCCTGGATGTCGACGCGGCGGGGCAGATCGGTCATGGCGGTGTTCCTCGCGGAGGCAGGTTCGTGAGGCTAGCAAGCGGTGCCCTGCATGGCCAGAAGGCGTAACGGCATGCCGGCCGCGAAGACCGGGAAGGACACGGGCACGGTGCTTCTGCCCGCCTGCGGCGCCCACTTCCTCTTCTCGGTGATCTTCGCGGGCTCGGCGGCCGGATACGCGCTCCCGGCGGCTATGCCGCCTTCGCCAGCTTAGCCGCGCGCTTCTCCATGATCCAAGTCGCGCTCCGGGTCATGGTGCGCGACAGGCGGCCCTGCGGGTTGAGGCCGACCGCCTTGAAAATCATGGCCATCGCCCGCTCCAGGTGGCGCGGCCGATAGAGCGGATAGGCTCGCTTGAAATAGGCCTGCGTGCAGGTCTTCCGGTCGTAGGTGCCCTGGCCGCCGTTCGCCGCGAAATAGGCATAGGCCAGCTCGTCGTCCTCGGTCTCCATGATGCGGCCGAGGGCGATCTTGAGGCGCGTCGGCAGGCGGAGCTGCTCCTTCGCCAGATAACGCTTCATGTTCTTGTAGAAGGTCGCGTAATGGCGCAGCTCGTCGGCCGCGATCTTGCGGCAGATCATCTTCAGGACCGGCTCTTCGGTGGCATCGCCGAGGGCGGTGTAGTAGGAACTGGTCCCGACCTCCACCATGCAGCGGGCGATCAGCTCGCCGGTCCGCGAGCCCCGGATCGAGCTGCTCGCATTGAGGTCGATCTTGAACCCATCGCGAAAGCTGGCGAACGCCGCATCATAGTCGAAGTCGGGGTCCGCGAGGCTGGCCCACTTCCCCAGGGCGACGCCGTGCTGCACCTCCTCTTCGGCCCAATCCTTCGCGGTCTGCTGGAAGTCCGGATCGTCCGGGAAGACATTACAGAGATATGCGGCATAGTCGCGGCCGTTCGACTCGACCATGCTCGCCGCCTTGACGATCTTCACCAACTCCGGGTCCACCTTGCCGGGGTCGAACCGGTCCCAGGGAATGTCGTCCAGAGTCCAATGGCCAGGCATGTTGACCCTCGCAATGCTGCGTGCAGCCGATTCTCGGCGTCGTGGCCGGTAATAAATTTAAGGGGACCGGCCGCGTCAAGACGGCGCCGCCGGCGCGCGGAACGCGCGGTGCGGCAAGCACCCCCGGGACCGCAGACCTTGCGGTCCCCCTGGCATCGCAACCCGGAAAGGGCAAGTCCGAGGACCCGTGCCCCGTGGCCTCAGTGCACCGTGACGCGGCGAACGGCTTCCAGCTTCGCCTCGGCCAAGCGGGCGCGGCGCTCCGCGCTTTCCCGCTGCTGCTCCGTGGTCGCGTCGGAGGCATCCTGCCGGGCGTCGCGCAGTTGCTGCTCCACCTGGCCCGTGTCGATCTCGGCGACCCGCATCGCCTGTTCGGCGAGCACGGTGCAGCGCTCCTGCGTCACCTCGGCAAAGCCGCCGGCGACGAAGATGCGGTCGCTCACCGCATTGCCCTCGTAGATTTCGATCACGCCGGCGCGCACCGTCGAGATCAGCGGCGCGTGTCCCGGCAGCACGCCGAAATCACCTTCGCCGCCGGGCACGACGACCATATCGACCGGCTGCGAGACCAGCAGCCGTTCCGGCGACACCAGTTCGAACGCGACCTTGCCGTCGGCCATGCGGACGCCTCCCTCTCGTTGAACCGCCCCCGTCACTCGGCGGCTGCGGCCATCTTGCGCGCCTTCTCCACGGCCTCTTCGATTGTGCCGACCATGTAGAAGGCGGCCTCCGGGAGGTCGTCATAGTCCCCGTTCACGATACCCTTGAAGCCGCGAACCGTGTCTTCGAGATTGACGAATACCCCCGGGGTACCGGTGAAAACCTCGGCCACATGGAAAGGTTGCGACAGGAACCGCTGAATCTTGCGGGCACGGGCCACGACCAGCTTGTCGTCTTCCGAGAGCTCGTCCATGCCGAGGATCGCGATGATGTCCTGCAAGGACTTGTAAGTCTGCAGAACGCGCTGCACGCCGCGCGCGACCTCGTAGTGCTCCTCGCCGACGACGCGCGGGTCGAGGATGCGCGAGGTCGAGTCGAGCGGGTCCACCGCCGGATAGATGCCGAGCTCGGCGATCTGGCGCGAGAGCACGAGCGTCGCGTCGAGGTGCG
>CAZVAR010000030.1:0-27819 GCA_964625225.1 uncultured Alphaproteobacteria bacterium
GACCGGCACCCGGGGGGCCCATCAGCGTGACCGCGCGTCCGTAGCAGTCCATCACCGGCTTCGCACGATCGAATGCGTCCTGGTCACCACCGACCATGATGGTCAGGACACCGTTCTCGGCTCCGGCCTGTCCACCCGACACGGGTGCATCGAGGCAGGGTATGCCACGCCCCTGCCCCGCCTCGTAAATCTCCCGGGCGACCTCGGCGGAGGCGGTGGTATGGTCCACGAAGACCGCCCCGCGATCCATGCCGGCGAGAATGCCGTCCTCGCCGTAGACGACGCTGCGGAGGTCGTCGTCGTTGCCAACGCAACTGAAGACGAACTGTGCGCCGCGTGCGGCCTCGGCCGGCGTCGCCGCGGTACGGCCGCGATGCTTCTGCGCCCAGGCCTCCGCCTTGGCGGGGGTGCGATTGTAGACGGTCACATCATGGCCGGCGCCGGCGAGATGCCCCGCCATCGGAAAGCCCATCACCCCGAGGCCGACGAAGGCAACCCTGTAGCTGGTCATCGCGTGGCAATCCCTCATCCCGAATATTCGACGCGATGATAAACACCGCCGAGGGGCGAGGACAACCGCCGGGCTACGACTCCACCGGGGCGATCAGTTCGCGGTGCAGGACCGACCAGAGCGTCCGGTCCGGGGTCAGGAGCAGTCCGGGCGTCGCGGCGCCGGGGGCGTAGGGCGAGCCGTCGAACCGGGCCAGATATCCGCCGGCCTCCCGATGCAACAGGCAGCCCGCGGCATGATCCCAGGGGTTCAGTCGCGTATAAACGCCGAAATGCATGCCTCCGAGCAGCCTGGCGAGATATTCCTGGCCGACGCAGCGCGTATTGAAGACCTGGCCCAGCGCGCCGCGGCCGCCGCCCCAGATCCGGCGATAGGCCTCGCTCTGGCGGAACTTGCGCCCATAGACCGAACCGGTGAGGCTGCGGTGGTCCTCCGGAACCGGCATGCGCACGCGGCGACCGTCCATCCAGGCCCCCTGCCCCGTCTCGGCGGTCGCCATTCGGCCGCTGAGCGGGTCGTGAATCCAGCCGGCACAGACGGTTCCGCCGTGGATCAACCCGACGATGACGGCGAACAGCGGTAGGCCGGCCGCGAAGTTCCCCGTCCCGTCCAAGGGGTCGATCACCCAGACGGGGGCGGTGCCGGTCAGCAGGTCCAGCAATTGCCGGTCGGCTGCGACTGCCTCCTCGCCGAGGACGGCCGCACCGGGCAGCAGGTCGGCGAGGCATCGGCCAAGCCGCCGCTCCATCGCCAGATCGACCGCGGTGACGAGGTCGCCGGCACCCTTGTCCCGAACCTCCTCCGGTCGCAGCCGCGCGAAGCGCGGGACGATCTCCTCGGCAGCGGCCTCGCAAATCAGGGCGGAGACGCGGTCGATGTCGGGCAGCATTGCGCGGGGGTGCTTCCAGAAGCGGCGGGCCGGCTGGTTATAGGCGATCGTCGGTGCGGCCGAAACCCGATGTCAGCCTTGGATTCAGCGGAGCGCAGCGGCGAACTGCCGTTCGAACCGTGCCAGGTCCGCGGCGTTCAGGCCGACCGCAATATGTGCCGCCGATTCGTCATCGTGGCGCTCGAGCACGTGGCCATGCTCATAGAGCCACGCGAGCGCCGCGCCGTCGGTCAGATCGACCGAGACCCTGACCACCCTGTCGTCGAGGAAGAGGGAGCGGTCGATCAGGGCCAGCAGGTCGTCGCAGCCCTGACCGGTGAGCGCCGAGACGGCGACGGTACCGGGCTCCCGTGCGACCTGCTGTGCGACACGCTGGCGGCCCGCTTCGTCCAGCATGTCGATCTTGTTGAGGACCTCCAGGATCCGGCGGTCGTTCCTGTTCACCCCGAGCTCTCCCAGCACCGACTCTACGTCGGCTTTCTGGGCCGCAGTGTCCGGATCGGCCGCATCACGAACGTGCAGGATCAGGTCCGCCTCCAGCACCTCCTCGAGCGTGGCGCGGAACGCGGCAACGAGCTGCGTCGGAAGGTCGGAGATGAAGCCGACCGTATCGGCGAGGATGAAGCGGCGTCCGGAGGGCAGGCTGACCATGCGCATGGTCGGGTCCAGCGTGGCGAAGAGCTGATCCTTCGCCAGCACCTCCGCGCGGGTCAGCCGGTTGAAGAGGGTGGACTTGCCGGCGTTCGTGTAACCGACCAGCGCCACCACCGGGTAGGGTACCCGCCGACGCGCGGTACGGTGCAGCTCGCGTGTCCGCTTGACGTCCTCCAGCTCTCGCTTGAGGCGGAGAATCCGCTCGTCGATCAGGCGCCGGTCGAGCTCGATCTGAGATTCGCCGGGGCCGCCCAGGAAGCCGGCACCGCCGCGCTGCCGTTCCAGGTGGGTCCACGACCGCACCAGCCGGGTGCGCTGATAGCTGAGTGCGGCCAGCTCCACCTGGAGCCTGCCTTCGCGGGTTCGCGCGCGGGCACCGAAGATCTCGAGGATCAACCCGGTCCGATCGATCACCTTCGTGTCGAGGGCGCGTTCCAGGTTCCGCTGCTGCACCGGCGACAGCGGCGCATCGATGATTACGACGGTGACCTCATGCTCGGCCACCTTGGCCTTCAGCTCCTCGACCGCCCCCGACCCGATCAGGGTAGCCGGCCGCACCCGCGCGACCCGCAGAGTCCGGGCATCCACGACATCAAGGTCGATGGCGCGCGCAAGACTCACGGCTTCGGCGAGCGAGGCCTCCGGGGCGCGGCTGCCCGCACCCCGGGACGGAAGCTCGGGATGGATGACGATGGCGCGGCCGCTCGAGCCCGCACCCTGGCCGTTGGGAACCTGGGTCAATCAGCCGCCGCCGCTTCTTCCTCGGACGGATCGAACAGGTTGATCGGCGCCCCCGGCATCACCGTCGAAATCGCATGCTTATACACGAGCTGAGAGTGACCGTCACGCCGAAGCAAAACGGAGAAATTGTCAAACCAGGTGATCACGCCCTGCAGCTTAACACCGTTCACCAAAAATATGGTCACAGGCGTCTTGTTCTTTCGAATATGGTTTAGGAATACGTCCTGCAGATTTTGTGATTTGTTGGACGACATGCCTTATTACCCCCGTTCTTCAGGTCGTTACTTCTTGTTTTCCGCCCATCGGGAAGCTTTTTCGGGAGATGCGAAAACGTTTCAGACGGGCAGATCTTCGCCGGCGGTCCCCGCGCACCCGCTTCAGCGACGACGCCGGCGGGGCCCCTCGGTCGCAACTGCCTATATGGATTGCTGGCGGCCGCGAACAAGGGCCGCGAGATGCTCCAGCCCGTCGACCGTGATATCCGCGCTGAGCCCCGGCGGAAGCGCCTGCGGGTTGCCCCCAGGCTGTCGGACGAGCAGCGCCGTGCATTCGGCATTGCGTGCGGTCTGCAGATCGGTTGCGGAGTCGCCCACGAACCAGACCTCGGGGCCGGAGGCGACGCCGGAAGGCTGCAGCGCCAACCGGACCGGGGCTGCCGAGGGCTTGTCTTCCGCCGCATCGGTCGCTCCGATCACGCTGCCGAAAAGATGGGTCCAGCGAAGATGGGCCACCTCGTGGCGAAGGAAGTCGCCGCGCTTGTTGCTGACCACCCCCATCCAGATCCCCGCCTCGGCGATTGCTTCGAGCAGTTCCGGTGCCCCCGGCAGGACGGCGAGGTCGGCCAAATGACGCTCGGCGAACCTGGCATAGAACCGGTCGCGCGCGGCCTCCCAGCGGGCTCCGAAGATGATCGGGAAGCTGTCCCGCTGCGAGCGGCTGACCCGCTCCATGGTTTCGGCCATGGTCCAGGGTGCGTGGCCGAACGCGACCAGCGTGTCGTTGAGGGCACCGTGGATGACCGGCCAGTTATCGACCAGCGTGCCGTCCCAGTCGAACAGGATGGCGCGCGGGGGTCTCGTCGCCGTCGTCACGCCGTCGCCCCCGCCCCTTCCATATAGTCCAGATAGGCGGCGAACAGCTTGCGCGCGACCGAACCGGGCTTGCCGTTCCCGATCACCGCTTCGTCGATCTGAACGACCGGCAGAACGTAGGAGGTCGCACTCGTGACGAAGGCCTCCCGCGCCTGCTTTGCCTCCTCCAGAGTGAACGGCCGCTCGACCAGCTCGATGCCCTCCTCCCGGACGAGCTTCATGACCGAGCCGCGGGTGATACCGCTCAGGATCTCGTTGCCGACCGGACGGGTAACGAGCTTGCCGTCGCGCGTGACGATCCAGGCGTTGGTCGACGACCCCTCGGTGACGGTGCCGTCCTCCGCCACCAGCCACGCCTCGTAGGCGCCTGCCTCGCGGGCCCGTTGCTTCGCGAGCACGTTGGGCAACAGGGCAACGCTCTTGATGTCGCAGCGTCCCCAGCGGATATCGGGGACCGAAACGGCCTTCACGCCGGCCTCCAGAACGGCCGGGTTCGGCGGATTCTTGCGCGCTACCGTCATCACAAGCGCCGGCTTGCTCCGGGCCGGAAAGGGATGGTCGCGCCGCGCGACGCCGCGCGTTACCTGCATGTAGATGATGCCCTCGGTGATCCCGTTGCGCCGGACCAGCTCGCGCATCGCAATCTGCAGCGCCGGGCGGCCCATGGGCGAGGGAATGCGCAACTCGCGAAGGGAACGGTCCAGCCGGTCGAGATGCGGACCTTCGTCGACGAACCGCCCCTTATGTACGGCGATCACCTCGTAGACGCCATCGGCGAACTGATAACCCCGGTCCTCCACATGCACCCGCGCCTGGCGGTGCGGCACATAGCGGCCGTTGACGTAAGCGACGCGTGACATCCCCTCTCCTCTCCGTCGATCTATCGCAGGCGGTCTCAGAAATATTCGAGCTTCACGGCGAACATGCGCTCGACCTTCTTCACCGCCGCGCCCATTGCGAACAGGACCACGCGATCCTGCGGCTTGATGGTCGAACCGCCCCGCGGAATCAACACCTCGCCATCGCGAAGAATGGCCCCGACGATCGCGCCCGGCGGCAGCTTGAGATCGCGGATCGGCATGCCGACGATGCCGGAGGTCTCGAGCGCCTCGACTTCGAGGATCTCGCCGAAGCTGTCGCCGATCGAATGCACCGCACGGATGCGGCCGCGCCGGACATGCTGGAGGATTGTCGATACGGTGATGGCGCGCGGATTAACCACGACGTCGATGTCGAGGAACCCGATCAGCGGGGCATAGCTCTGCTTGTTGACCAGAGCGATCGTCCGCTCGCAGCCGTAACGCTTGGCGAGCAGCGAGACCAGGATGTTGGTCTCGTCGTCATCGGTCAACGCGATGACCATCTCCGTCTTGCGGACATTGGCCTCTTCGAGGATTTCCGGGTCGAGCGCATCTCCGTGCAGCACCATGGAGCGGGCGACGCGCTGCGCCACATACTCGGCCCGGTCACGGTCGCGCTCGATCAGCTTGGTCGCGGTCGAAGGCTGCGCCGATTCCAGCAGCAGTGCCAGACACAGGCCGATATTGCCGCCGCCGACGATGATCACGCGCTGCGCCTCGGGCTCCTCGTGCCCGAAGGCGGCCATGGCCCGTGCCATGTGTGCGGTTTCGACGACGAAATAGGCCTCGTCGCGCGGCAGGAGCTGATCGTCGCCGCGAGGGACGAACTTCCGCTCTCCCCGGACGATTCCCACGATGTTGATGTTGAGGTCCGGGAACAGTGCCGTGAGCTGCCGCAGCGGCGTGTTGATGATCGGCGTGTCGGCCCGGACACGAAGCCCGATCAGCCGCACCCGGCCGTCCGCGAACGGGATCATCTCTGTGGCACCCGGCGCCTGCAGGCGGCGCGCCACCGCCTTCGCGACCTCCTCCTCGGGCGAGATGATCACGTCGATCGGCAGATGATCGCGGTCGAACAGATGGGCGTATTCGGGCTGCAGATAGACCTGCTGCCGGACCCGGGCGACCTTCGTCGGGACGCTGAACAGCGAATGCGCGACCTGGCAGGCGACCATGTTGACTTCGTCCGAGTAGGTCGCTGCGATGATCATGTCGGCATCCGCGGCACCCGCCTGTTCCAGCACGTTGGGGTAGGAGGCGTAGCCGACCAGCCCGCGTACGTCGAGGGTATCGCTGATCTTCTGAATGAGGTCCGGGGAGGAATCGATGATCGTGACCTCGTTGCCTTCGGCCGCGAGGTGGTGCGCGATGTTGCTGCCGACCTGTCCGGCGCCGCAGATGATGACCTTCATCGGCCCTGCCCCGAGGTCCGGCTCCCCAATGGCGGCCGGCGTTCCGGGGAGCGGCTAGCCACGCTCGCCCGCGACCTGCACCCCGAGCGACTTCAGCTTGCGGTGCAGCGCCGACCGCTCCATCCCTATGAAATTGGCCGTGCGTGAGATGTTGCCGCCGAACCGGTTGACCTGAGCAATCAGATACTCGCGCTCGAACACCTCGCGTGCGTCGCGCAGCGGCAGGCTCATCATCTCGTTGCCTCGGTCGAGCTGGAGCACGGTCGGTGCCGTTGCGCCGATCTCCGGTGGCAGCATGTCCGCCTTGACGGGCTGACGCCCCTCGCCGGGCGCCATGATCAGCAGCCAGTCCATCACGTTTCGCAGCTGCCGGACATTGCCGGGCCAGTCGTAGGCCTGGAGCGCCGCAATCGCGTCCTCACCGAGTTCCCGCAACGGCAAGCCGGCAATCTCGGCGGAAAGC
The DNA here is from genome assembly GCA_964625225.1 of uncultured Alphaproteobacteria bacterium. Taxonomy (GTDB): domain Bacteria; phylum Pseudomonadota; class Alphaproteobacteria; order JAJUGE01; family JAJUGE01; genus CAZVAR01. The sequence goes on from CAZVAR010000030.1 coordinate 6,622, forward strand.
TTGAGGAAATGACGGGCCAGGAGCGGGATGTCCTCCCGGCGCTGTCGAAGCGGCGGGACGTTGATCGGGACCACGTTCAGCCGGTAGTAAAAATCCTCCCGGAACCGCCCCTGCGCGATCTCGTCGACCAGGTTCCGGTTGGTCGAAGCGATGACCCGGACCTCGACCTCGATCCGCTGGGTCCCGCCAAGCCGCTGGAAGGTCTGCTCCTGCAAGGCGCGGACGATCTTGCCCTGGGTCTGCAGCGGCATATCGGCCACCTCGTCCAGCAGCAGGGTGCCACCATGCGCCTGCTCCAGCACGCCGATCCGACGGGGTGAGTCGGGGCCGGCGAAGCCGCGCTCCGTCCCGAACAGCTCCATCTCGATCCGGTCCGGATTCATCGTCGCGCAGTTCAGGACCACGAACGGGCCGTTGCTGCGGCGCGAACGCGCGTGCAGCAGCCGCGCCGCAACCTCCTTGCCCGAGCCGGCGGGCCCGGTGATCAGCACGCGGCTCCCCGTCGGCGCGACGCGCTCGATCGCCTGCCGCACGGCATTGATGGCCGGAGATATCCCGATCAACTCGCTCTGCGTGCCGGCACGCAGGCGCAGTTCGGCGTTCTCGCGGCGAAGCTCCGCGGCCTCGATGGCCCGCTGTACGACGAGCAGCAGCCGGTCGGTCTTGAACGGCTTCTCGATGAAGTCGTAGGCACCTTCCCGGATCGCGGCCACGGCCGTCTCGATCGTCCCGTGCCCGCTGATCATGACGACCGGGACCAAAGGGTGCTCCTCCTGAAGAATCTTCAGCAGGTCGATCCCGTCATGTTCGCTGCCCTCGAGCCACACGTCGAGAATGACGAGGCTCGGTTGCCGCGCCCGCACCGCGGCCAGGGCGCTCGCACTGTCGGCCGCCGCACGGGTCTGGTAGCCCTCATCCTCGAGGATGCCGGCGATCAGCATCCGGATATCGGCCTCGTCGTCGACGATCAGTATGTCACGCGCCATGTGCCCTTTTACCACCTGCTGAACCCGCGATGGCCGGCATCTCGGTCGCGCCGGCATCGCGCACCGACCCGGCCGCCTCCGGCGCCGGGAACAGGATCACCGCCCGGGCGCCAGCGCCTGGCCGGTCCTCGAGGGTCAGTTCGCCCCCGTGGTCTTCCATGATCTTCTTCGCGATGGCAAGCCCGAGCCCGGTTCCCTTCGCCCGGGTCGTCACATACGGCTCGGTCAACCGGTCGCGCAGCGCCTGTGGCAGCCCGACCCCATTGTCCTCGATCGACACCATGACCCGGCCCTCCCCCGGCGTGACGGTGAAGGCGATGGCACCGCGATAGCCTTCCGGTTCGCGCGCCGCCGCCGCCTCGATCGCGTCGGCCGCGTTCTGGAGGAGATTGGTCAGGACCTGCCCGACCTGCTGCCGGTCGCAGTTGACCGCTACCGGGTGCTTCGGGAGGTCGATCGTGTAGTCGATGCCGGGCTGCGCGTTGCGCTGCAGGAACACGGCCTGCTTGCAGATCTCGATCAGGTTCTCCGGCCGCATCACGGGTGCCGGCAGACGCGCGAACGACGAGAACTCGTCCACCATCCGACGCAGATCATCGACCTGACGGACGATCGTATCGGTACAGGTCTGGAAGGTCTCGGGGTCGTTGGTGATCTGCGGCAGGTACTTGCGACGCAACCTCTCCGCCGACAACTGGATCGGGGTGAGCGGATTCTTGATCTCGTGCGCGATCCGACGGGCGATGTCGGACCAGGCGGCCTTGCGCTGGGCCGCGAGCAAGGTGGTGATGTCGGTAAACGTAACGACAAAGCCGCCGATCGCCTCGTCCACCAGCTCCGCCGTGACGCGCACCAGCAGGGTCCGCGACCGGCCGTTGCGCTCCACGTCGACCTGCTTCTCGATCAAACGCGACGGACGGCGGCGTGACTCTTCGAGCGCCTCGCCCATCTCCGGTACGACGGCCTCGAGCGGCTCCCCGAGGACGGCCTCGAGATCGCTGCCGACCAGTTCGGAGGCCATCCGGTTGGGCAGATTGATGCGGCCGTCGCTATCGAGGCCGATCACGCCCGATGCGACCCCGGCCAGCACCGCCTCGGTGAAGCGTCGCCGGTCGTCCAGTTGCCGGTTCGCTTCGATCAGGTCCTGGCGCTGCGCCTCGAGCTGGTTCGCCATTCGGTTGAACGCGTTGCTCAGCGAAGCGAGCTCGTCGGCCTCCTCGCGCTCGGCCACCCGGGTCCGTAGGTCGCCCGCACGAATGCGCTCGGCGGCTTCGGCAAGCTGCCCGATGGGCCGCGCGAGGCCGGACGCGAAGTTGAACCCGACCCAGACCGCCGCCAGCAGGAACAGCAGCGCGACGGTCGCATAGAGCATCGCGAAGTTGATCTCGATCTGCGACCGGCGGCCTTCCAGGCTCTCATAGGCCGACACCGCGGAATGCACGCGCTCCATATGGTTCAGCACCCGCCGTTCGACGAAGCGCCCGACATAGAGATAAAGCTCGTCGAACTGGTCGAGGCGGACGAGCGCGCGAATGCGGTCGTCGTCATCGCTGGTCAGAATGGAGACCCCGCCCCGGCGCGCCTCCTCCAGCGCCCAGTCGGGCACCGGTTCGAACTCGAGGCCGAACGTAAGGCCGGACCGGGCCAGCAGGCGTCCGTCGCGATCGAAGACCACCGCTTCCGTCAGGCCCCGCACCCGGGCCTGCGCTTCGACGAACCGCTGCAGCCGAAGCGGATTGGCGAACAGGAGAGGCCCTTCGCGGTTGAGGTCATTCGCCATCGCCAGCACGTCGCCGGCGACGGTCTGCTTATGCTCCGAGAGATACGCCTCGGCAACCGCGATTGACTCGCTGAGCGCAGTACGGACGCGCTCGCTGAACCAACCCTGAAGACCGAAGTGGAAGAAGAGCACCGAGAAGGCGGCGACGACGATGGTCGGGACCACCGCCACGACGCTGAACAGCAAGACGAGCCGGACGTGCAGCCGGGAGCCGGCCATCTGCCGGCGCTGGCTCACCCAAAGGAGGACGACCCGATAGGCGATGACCGTCCCGAGCAGCAGCAGGACGATCAGGTCGAGGAGGAGCAGCGCCAGCACGTTCGGTGTGCTGGGCTGGATCAACGGCACCCGCCCCGCCATCACCGCGTAGGTCAGCACGCCGCTGACCATCGCCAGGAGCGCCAGCCCGACGGCCAGCACACGACCGAGACTACGGTGGCGTGCCGGCTTCAACCAGTCGAACGGGCGGAAGGTGGACAGGCCCGTGTCCCCAGGAGTCATTCACACTGTCCGGCCGGGCAAACGAAATCCGGACTCGAAGGCCGCGCAGGGACCGTTCCGGACATTTCCGCTATTTTAGCCCGCGAACGACCGGAATTTCCAGTTCGCGTATCTTCTTTCGGAGGGTATTGCGGTTGAGCCCCAGTATCTGCGCGGCCTTGATCTGATTGCCCCGCGTCGCATCCAGGGTCAGCGCGATGAGCGGCCGCTCCACCTCACAGAGAACCCTGTCGTAGAGGCCCGGTGACGGCAGCGCGCCGCCATGGGCGCCGAAATAATCGCGCAGATGGCGCTCGACGGCGACGCCCAGGGACTCGCCCTCGGTCCGCTGCCCGGCGGCGCCATGCGTTTCGACCGGGGCCGACTCCGAAAGTTCGTTTTCGATGACGTCCACGCCGATCACCTCCTGGGTGTAGAGGGCGGCGAGCCGGCGAACCAGATTCTCCAGCTCCCGAACGTTGCCGGGCCAGCGGTGCGCCTGCAGCCGCGCCATCGCCGCGGCATCCAGGCTCTTGGCAGGCAACCCCTCCGCCACGGCCTGCTTGAGAAAATGCCTCACCAGATCGGGCACATCCTCCGTCCGCTCGCGCAGCGGCGGCAGGCGGATCGGCACCACATTGAGGCGGTAGAACAGATCCTCGCGGAACAGGCCCTGGCTGATGAGCTGCCGCAGATCCCGATGGGTCGCGGCAATGATCCGAACGTTGGTGCGGATCGGCGTCCGCCCGCCTACGGTCGTGTACTCGCCTTGCTGAAGGACCCGGAGAAGCCGCGTCTGGGCTTCCGTCGGCATGTCCCCGATCTCGTCGAGGAACAGGGTGCCGCCTTCCGCCTGCTCGAACCGGCCGGGCGCGCGGGCCGTCGCGCCGGTAAAGGCCCCCTTCTCATGGCCGAAGAGGTCACTCTCGATCAGCTCGCGCGGGATTGCCGCCATATTGACGGCAACGAAGGGTCCGTTGCGGCGCCGGCCATAATCGTGGAGCGCGCGGGCAGCCAGCTCCTTACCGGTGCCGGATTCGCCGATGATCATCACCGTCAGGTCGGTGGCCATCAGGCGCGCGAGCACCCGATAAATCTCCTGCATCGCCGGCGAGCGGCCGATCAGCGGGAGCTGCTCGTCCGTCTCCGTTCCGGCCGGTGCCGCGGTGGCGCCGTTGTGCGGCACCGTCAGCGCACGCCGCACCACGCCGATCAGCTCCCTGAGGTCGAACGGCTTCGGCAGGTACTCGAACGCACCCCGCTCGTTCGCCTTGACCGCGGTCAGGAGCGTGCTGTGGGCGCTCATGACGATGATGCGCAGCTCGGGCCGCAGCTTGCGGATTCGGGGGATCAGGTCCAACCCGTTCTCGTCGGGCATGACCACGTCGGTGATGACGAGGTCTCCTTGCCCGTCGGAAACCCACTTCCAGAGCGTGGCGGCGTTCCCGGTGGTGCGCACCTCGTGCCCGGCGCGCGCGAGCGCCTGGCTCAGGACGGTTCGGATGCCGCGGTCGTCGTCCGCGACGAGGATGGTCGCCTTTGTCATGTCAAACCGGCCTTCTCGTCGACGCAGACCGGCAGAAGGACCCGAAACACCGTTCTGCGAGGCTCGCTGTCAAACTCGATCACGCCGCCATGCTCGTCGACGATCTTCGCGACGAGCGCCAATCCGAGGCCGTGCCCTCCCGGCTTCGTGGTCACGAACGGATCAAACAGATGATGCACCAGATCCTCGGGAATGCCCGATCCGTTGTCCTGGACGCCGACCACCAGCGGCAGCGACACGCGTTCCCCGGTACTCCTCACCGCCAGTCGGACGCCGTGGCGATAGGCCGTGGACAGGATGATCTCACCGCCCTCCGCGGGCACCGCGTCCACGGCGTTTCTGATGAGGTTCAGGAAGACCTGGACGAGCCGGTCGCGGTTGCCCAGAACCGGCGGCAAGGAGGGATCGTAAACCTCCTGGAACCGGACATGTCGGCCGAAGCCGGTCTGCGCCAGCCGGCGCGCGTGCTCCAGCACCTCATGAATATTGATCGGCCGGCGTTCGGTCGGTCGCTGGTCCGAGAAGATCTCCATCCGGTCGACCAGCGCGCAGATCCGGTCGGCCTCGTCGCGGATCAGCCGCGTCAGTTCGCGCTCCGCCGGCGCGAGCCCTTCCTCGACCAGCTGCGCCGCGCCGCGAATGCCGGCCAGCGGGTTCTTGACCTCGTGAGCCAGGATGGCGGCCATGCCGGCGACCGACCGCGCGGCATTGCGGTGCGTGAGTTGCTGGTCGATCCGCTGCGCCATCGACGGCTGGTTGATCACGATCACCACATCGCCGCCGCCGGGCCGCTCGCCGTCCCGATCGTCGCGGATCGACGAGATCTGGACGGTAACGGACGGAGCGCTGAAGCGCGGCGAGTCCAGCGTAAGGCCGTACTCGGTCAGGTTCGAGCCGCCCTCCCGTACCTTTCGAATCAGGTCGAAGAGCGGGTGGTCAAGGGCGATCACTTGGCTCAGCGGGTGGTCCACGAGCTGCGCCGCGCTGGCTCGGAAAAGCTGCTCGGCTGCCGGATTGACGTAACGCACCCGGTTGTCGGAGCCCACGAGCAGGACCGCGTCCGGAAGCGCGTTCAGAACGGCGGCGAAATCCGGCGGACGATGCGCCGCCGCCGGACCGGATCGGCGCACCTCGGTCACGCTGACGCTGTCCGGTGCCATCTCAGGCGATTCCGGGATCGGGCCGTCGAAGGCCGGGGGTGTGCGCCGCGGCACTGGCGTAGGCCCCGCTTCGGCAATCATGGCGGCGCCCGGACCTGGCCCGGTCCCTGGCCCGGTCGCCCCCGGACTGCCTGCTCCAAAGCAGAGCCAGCCGTCCCCGGGTCGCCGGGTCGGGGCCGGTGGCGACCGACAAACCCATCGTAAGGCGGCGACCGTTCAGGGAGCGCCTGGGGGTGGCGCTCCGGCATGTGGAGGAGTTTCGCATAGAAATTAGGCAGCACATCTTCGTGCATAGAATGTGGGCAAAGAATATCCAACACGGGCCTGCCGTCAAGGGAGCACCGGATGCCGTCGCATCCCGCGCTTGGCAATGGCCGACCGCCTCGCTAGGGTCCGCCCGGTCGGCACCGGTTCGGGACGAGATCGTCGGTCATGATGGACTGCGTGGCACTCATCGTCGCTGCCGGGCGCGGCGTGCGGCTCGGCGGCGAGACGCCGAAGCAGTACAGACCGCTCGCCGGGCGACCGGTGCTGCGCCGTGCCGTTGAAGCGTGCCTCGGGCATCCCGCGGTGTCGGCCGTGCGCTGCATCATCCATCCCGACGACCGGACGCTCTACGCAGAGGCGACCCGCGACCTGCCGCTTCTGGAACCGGTACCGGGTGGGGCGACGCGTCAGGATTCGGTCCGGCGCGGCTTGGAAAGCGTGGCCGGGCTGGATCCGCGGATCGTCATCATCCACGATGCCGTTCGGCCGTTCCTGACCCCGGACATCATCGACCGTGTTATCGCCCCCTTGGACGAGGTCGAGGGCGCTATCGCCGCAGTTCCGGTCCACGATACGCTCCGCCGCGCCCGGGCGGGCCTCGCCGCAGAGACCATCGACCGAACCGACGTCTGGCGCGCCCAGACGCCGCAGGCGTTCCACTTTCCCGAGATTCTCGCAGCGCACCGCGCCGCCGCGGATACGTTTCTCACCGACGACGCCGCGGTCGCCGAGCGGGCGGGGCTGCGGGTCGCGATCGTCGAAGGAGCGGAGGACAACATCAAGATCACGACGCAGCAGGACCTCGAGCGCGCCGAGCGGATATTGGCCGGGTCGAGCGTCACGCGGGTCGGTACGGGTTTCGATGTGCACCGGTTCGGCCCCGGCGAGCACGTGACGCTCGGCGGGGTGACTATTCCGCACGATCGGGGGCTCGAAGGGCACTCCGATGCCGACGTGGCCCTGCATGCCCTGACCGACGCGCTGCTCGGCGCCCTCGGCGCCGGCGATATCGGGACCCACTTCCCGCCCACCGACCCGCGATGGCGCGCCGCCGACTCTGGGATCTTCCTGCGGCACGCGGCGGATCTGGTGCGTGCCCGAAGCGGCCGGATCATCCATGTCGACGTCACCATCATCTGCGAGCGGCCTCGGGTCGGGCCGCACCGCCCGGCGATGGTGCGGCGGATCGCGGAGCTGCTTGCGCTTCCGGCGGACTGCATCAGCGTCAAGGCGACCACGACCGAGGGGCTCGGCTTCACTGGGCGGGCCGAGGGGATCGCGGCGCAGGCGGTCGCCACGATCGGCATCCCGCCCCACGGCTGATGGTCGCGCGGCTCCTCCGACGGCAGCGCCGCAGCGCCCCCAAGCGCTGGCACGCGGCAGCGATCCTCGCTACCTGGTTCGGCGTCGGCTTGCTGCCCTGGACGCCGGGGACATGGGCCTCGCTTGCGGCGTTGCCGTTGGGCTGGCTCGTCGCCACGCAGGTCGGTCCATTGGGGCTCGGCATTGCGGCCCTGCTGCTGTTCGGGGTCGGATGTTGGGCAGCGGGCGTCTATGAGCGGGAGGCCGGTACCCATGATCCTTCGGCCGTCGTCATCGACGAGGTCGTGGCTCAATGGCTCCTGCTCCTTCTGGTGCCCCCCGACATCGTGATGTATCTCGTCAGCTTCGCGCTGTTCCGCGTGGCGGACATCGCCAAGCCGTGGCCGGCGAGTGTGCTCGACCGGCGGCTGACCGGCGGCATCGGCATCATGCTCGACGACCTGATCGCCGCGCTCTACGCTGGCGTCGTGCTGCTCGCGATCACCTACGGGGCCGGTTGATGCGATTGTTTCCCGAAGATCTGCTCGAAACCGCGCGTCACACCGTCGAAGAGCTGCGCGCCGCCGGGCTGCGGGCCGCTACGGCGGAGTCCTGCACCGGCGGGCTGGTCGCAGGACTGCTGACCGAGATCCCGGGTGCATCGGACGTTCTCGGTCGCGGCTTCGTGGTCTATTCCAACGAAGCGAAGATGGAAGTGCTCGGGGTTCCGGCCGTCATATTGCGCCAGCACGGAGCCGTCAGCGGCGAGACGGTGGTGGCCATGGCGGAAGGCACGCTCGCCGCCACCGGCAGCGATGCCGATCTCGCCGTCGCCGTCAGCGGTATCGCCGGCCCCAGCGGCGGGACCGCCGAGAAACCGGTCGGTACGGTCTGGTTCGGGACGGCGCGGCGCGGCGGTCGAACCCTGGCGGAGCACCACCTTTTCCCCGGCGACCGGACCGAGATCCGGCTGCGCACCGCCGCGGTGGCGCTGGACCTTCTCCGGAAGCGTGCCCGGGAGTAACCGGGCCCTCAGTGCGCCGGGGCGCCGCCCGCAGGTGGGGCGCCGTAAAGCCGATGGGCACGGGCCTCGAAAGCGGCGACCATCCGACGCACCGCCTCGTTGAAGAGCGCGCCCATCACCCGCTGCAACAGGGCCGACTTGAACTCGAAATCGATGAAGAAATCGATCACGCAGCCGCCGGGGGCCGGCTCGAAGATCCAGTGATTATTGAGATAGCGCAGCGGGCCGTGGGTATAGGCGACGTCGACGCGCTCGGGCGGCGTCAGCGTCACGCGGGACGTGAAGCGCTCGCGGATCATCTTGAAGCCGATCACGAGGTCGGCCACCAGCACGTTCCCCTCCCGGCTGCGGATCCGCGCCGCGATGCACCAGGGCAGGAACTCGGGATAGCGTTCGACGTCGGCGACGAGGTCGAACAGCTGCTGCTGCGTGTACGGCAGGAAGCGGCGTTCCGCGTGGGTCGGCATCGGCTCGCTACGACGCCGCGGATGCGACGCCCTCCCCTCGTCGCGCGGCCTCGCGCGCCGCCCGCAATCGGCGGAAATCGTCGCCGGCATGGTAGGAGGAGCGCGTCAGCGGCGACGAGGCCACCATGAGAAAGCCCCTGCCGTAGGCCAGCGCGGCGTAGGCGTCGAATTCGTCGGGGGTGACGAAGCGGTCTACCGCATGATGCTTCGGCGTGGGCTGAAGATATTGCCCGATCGTGAGGAAATCGACATCGGCGCAGCGCAGGTCGTCCATGACCTGCACGACCTCCTGACGGGTCTCGCCCAGACCGACCATGATCCCCGATTTCGTGAACATCGAGGGGTCGAGCTGCTTGACCCGGTCGAGGAGGCGCAGGCTGTGATAGTAGCGGGCACCCGGATCGTCAGATAGAGGCGCGGCACGGTTTCGAGATTGTGGTTGAAGACGTCCGGTCTCGCGTCGACGACGATTTCCAGCGCGCCCGGCTTGCGCAGGAAATCCGGCGTCAGCACCTCGACCGTCGTGCCCGGCGACATCAGCCGGATCTTGCGGATCACGGCGGCGAAGTGCGCTGCACCGCCGTCGTCGAGGTCGTCGCGGTCGACCGAGGTGATCACAACATGCTCGAGCCCAAGCTTGGCGACCGCGCGAGCGACATTGTCCGGCTCATGCGGGTCGAGCTTGTCCGGCCGGCCGGTCGCCACGTTGCAGAAGGCACAGGCTCGGGTGCAGACCGACCCCAGGATCATCATGGTCGCGTGCCGTTTGCCCCAGCACTCGCCGATGTTCGGGCATCCGGCTTCCTCGCAGACGGTCGCGAGACCGTGTTCGCGCACGATCCGGCGCGTCTCCGCGTACCCCGCGGAGGTCGGCGCCTTGACCCGGATCCAGCTCGGCTTTCGCGGGATCGGATTGTCGGGCCGGTGCGCCTTTTCCGGGTGCCGGAGCGCCCGGTCGACGGGGGTCTTGATCGCCGTCGTCATCGATTCGCCTGCTGATCCAAGGGGTTCGGCCGCGGCGCCGCAGAAAAACTAGAAATGGATGGCACGTCCGTAGGCGTCAAGCACCGACTCGTGCATCATCTCGGACAAGGTGGGGTGCGGGAACACCGTGCGCATCAGTTCGGCCTCGGTCGTCTCGAGCGTGCGCGCCACGGTGTAGCCCTGGATCAGCTCCGTGACCTCCGCGCCCACCATATGGGCACCGAGCAGTTCGCCGGTCTTGGCATCGAACACGGTCTTGACCATGCCCTCGGGCTCGCCGAGCGCGATCGCCTTGCCGTTGCCGATGAACGGGAAGCGGCCGACGCGGATCTCGCGGCCCGCTTCGCGGGCGCGGCGCTCGGTCATGCCGACACTCGCGATCTGCGGCCGCGTATAGGTGCAGCCCGGGATCAGACTCACGTCGAGCGGATGGACGCCCTTCACGCCTGCGATCTTCTCGACGCAGATCACCCCCTCGTGACTCGCCTTGTGCGCGAGCCAGGGCGGACCAACGATGTCGCCGATCGCGTAAACGCCCGGCTCGTCGGTCCGTAACCACTCGTCGACGACGATGTGCCCCTTCTCGACCCGAACCTTGGTCTCCTCCAGGCCGATATTCTCGACATTGCCGGTGATGCCGACCGCCAGGATGACGCGGTCGACCGTGACCTCCTCCGACTTTCCGTCCGACTCGATGCGGGCGGAGACACCCTCGCCCTCCGGCTGCAGCCCTTCGACCTTGGCGCCGGTCAGGATGCGAATGCCCCGCTTCTCGAACTGCTTGCGGGCGAAGGCGGAGATCTCTTCGTCCTCAACGGGGAGAATGCGGTCGACGATCTCGACGACCGTCACCTCGGCGCCCAGGTCGCCGTAGAAGCTGGCGAACTCCATGCCGATCGCACCGGAGCCGACCACCAGCAGCGAGCGCGGCATGGTCTCGGGAACCATCGCCTCCTTATAGGTCCAGATCAGCTTGCCGTCCGGCTCCAGACCGGGAAGGGTCCGGGCGCGGGCGCCGGTCGCCAGGATGATGTGCTTCGCCGTCAGATCCGCGACGCGCTTGCCGTCCTTGTCCACCGTCAGCTTGCCGGCGCCGGCGAGGCGGCCCTCGCCGTCGAAGACCGTCACCTTGTTCTTGCGCAGCAGGTGCGCGACGCCGTTGGCGAGCTGCTTTGCGACGTCGCGCGAGCGCTTCACGACCTTGGCGAGGTCGAACGAGACTTCCTTCGCGCTGAAGCCGTAGGCGTCGAGCCGGTCGAGCATATGCGCGATCTCAGCGCTGCGCAGCAGGGCCTTGGTCGGGATGCAGCCCCAGTTCAGGCAGATCCCGCCGAGATGTTCGCGCTCTACGACCGCCACCTTCATGCCGAGCTGCGCCGCGCGGATCGCCGCCACATAGCCCCCCGGTCCGGCGCCGAGGACGATCAGGTCGAAATTCGTTTCCGCCAAGGCCCTACCCCCATCCGCCGGTCAGAGCAGCATTGTCGCCGGGCGCTCGACCAGCCCCTTGAAGGCAGCGAGCCACTGTGCGCCGAGCGCCCCGTCCACGACGCGATGATCGCAGGACAGCGTGCAGGTCATCATGGTCGCGATCGTGAGCTGTCCGTCCTTCACGACCGGCCTAGGCTCGCCGGCGCCGACGGCGAGAATGCAGGCCTGCGGCGGGTTGATCACCGCGTCGAACTGCCGGATGCCGTACATCCCCATATTCGAGATGCTGAACGTGCCGCCCTGGTACTCTTCCGGCTTCAGCTTGCCCTCGCGCGCCCGGGCAGCGAGGTCCCTCATCTCCGTCGAGATGGCGGCGAGGCCCTTCTGGTCGGCCTCCCGGATCACCGGAGTGATCAGTCCGCCCGGCAGCGCGACCGCGACCGAGATGTCGACCGAGTGGTACTTCCGGATCCCTTCCTCCGTCCAGGAAGCGTTCGCATCCGGGACGCGACGCAGCGCGAGCGCGCAGGCCTTGATGATCAGGTCGTTGATCGACAGCTTCACCCCCTCGGGGGCCTGCTCGTTGATCTCCTGCCGGAACTTCAGGAGCTGGTCGATCTCGCAATCGATGGTGAGGTAGAAGTGCGGGACGGTCTGCTTCGACTCGGTCAACCTCCGCGCGATCACCTTTCGCATTGAGGTATGCGGGACCAGGTCGTAGGCCGGCATGCCGGGCGCCTCCGGCGCCTTGGCGGCCGCCGGTGCGGGTTGCGGCGCCGGTGCCGCAGCAGCAGCCGGGCGCGGCCGCTGCAGCGCCGCTTCTACATCGCGCCGGATGATCCGGCCCTCCGGCCCCGAGCCCTCGATGCTGTCGAGCGGCAGCTCGGCCTTGCGGGCCATGCGCCGGGCGAGCGGACTGGCGAAAATCCGCCTCTCCCCTGCCCGCTCCGGGGCGGCCCGGCGGCCGCTCAGCGCGGCCTCGATGTCGGATTTCGTGATCTTCCCGTGCGGACCGCTGCCGTTGAGCGTGGCCAGGTCGATTCCCGCTTGGCGCGCCATCCGCGCCGCCAGCGGCGTTGCCTTCGCCCCCTCGCCGCTCTCCGGCTGCGGTTCGGCGACCGGCTGCTCGGCCTCTTCCGCCGCCTTACCAGGCTCTTCACGGGGCGCCGGTTCGGCCTGCTTCGCCGGTGCCGCCTCGGCCCGGGGCTGCTCCGCGACCGCGGCGTCATCGAGCGCCGAGGGGTCTTCGCCCTCCTCCAGCAGCACAGCGATGACCGTATTCACCGGCACCGCCTGGCTGCCTTCGGGAACGACGATCCGGCCGACCACGCCGTCCTCGACCGCCTCGACCTCCATGGTCGCCTTGTCGGTCTCGATCTCGGCAATCACGTCGCCCGCCCTGACCGAATCGCCCTCCTTCACGTTCCATTTGACCAGGTTGCCCTCGGTCATGGTCGGTGAGAGCGCAGGCATCAGGACGTTCGTGGGCATGGGCAGGTCCCTGGCAACGGCCTCGCGGAGGGTGGAAGAAGCGGGTCAGCGGTAGCAGGCCGCTTTGGCCGCCGCCACGATATCCTCGGGCTGCGGCAGCGCCATGCGTTCCAGGTTGGCGGCGTAGGGCATCGGCACGTCGGCTCCGGTGACCCGGACCACCGGTGCATCGAGCCAATCGAACGCATGCTCCATCATCAGTGCGGCAAGCTCGGCGCCGATTCCGGCGAACGGCCAGCCTTCCTCGACCGACACCAGGCGGTTGGTCTTCTTGACCGACTCGACGATCGTCTCGACGTCGAGCGGGCGCAGCGTGCGCAGGTCGACGACTTCGGCTTCGATCCCCTCCTTCGCCAGCAACTCGGCTGCGGCGAGTGCCTGGTGGCACATCAGCGAGAAGGCGGTGATCGTCACATCCTGGCCCTTCCGCAGCACCTTGCACCGCCCGATCGGGACGGTGAAGTCCGGATCCGTGGGGACCTCGAAGCTGTAGCCGTACAGGATCTCGTTCTCGAGGAAGATCACCGGATTGGGGTTGCGGATGGCCGACTTGAGCAGCCCCTTCGCGTCGGCGGCCGAGTACGGGGCCACGACAATCAGGCCGGGCACATGCGCATACCAGCTCGCAAAGCACTGTGAATGCTGCGCGGCCACGCGGGCGGCGGCGCCGTTCGGGCCACGGAAGACGATCGGGCATCCCATCTGGCCGCCGGACATGTACAGCGTCTTGGCAGCCGAATTGACGATCTGGTCCATCGCCTGCATGGCGAAGTTCCAGGTCATGAACTCCACGATCGGCTTGAGGCCGGCGAAGGCAGCGCCGACCCCGAGTCCGGCGAAGCCGTGTTCGGTAATCGGGGTATCGACGACGCGCTTCGCCCCGAACTCCTGCAGCAGGCCCTGGCTGATCTTGTAGGCACCCTGATACTCCGCGACCTCCTCGCCCATCAGGAACACGGACTCGTCGCGACGCATCTCCTCGGCCATGGCATCCCGCAGGGCCTCGCGGACCGTGAGCGTCACCGTCTCCCCGGTGAACTCCCGCTCCATCGGCGGGCGCTCGGACTTGGGTATCTCGACCCGGACCGGGGCATCGGCGGTCACGCCCCGATCGGCCTCGTAGCCCATATCGGCCGGCGCCGGCGTCGGCTTCTCCTGCACCGATTCCGTCCCGGGCTCGCGCTGCGCCGGGCCCGTCGAGGGCCTCGCGGCCTGGACCGCATCCGCATCCTCGCCGTTCTGGATCAACAAGGCGATCGGCGTATTGACCGGCACGCCTTCGCTGCCCTCCGCAACGAGAAGGCGGCCGATCCTGCCATCATCGGCCGCCTCGAATTCCATCGTGGCCTTGTCCGTCTCGATTTCCGCAATGACGTCGCCGGCGCGGACCTCGTCGCCTTCCTTCTTCAGCCACTTCGCCAGCTTTCCCTCCGTCATCGTCGGCGAGAGGGCGGGCATGAGGACTTCGATGGGCATGACGCTCCCTAACCCCTGTTCTCGTTCCCGCTGGTGGGGATGTCAGACCCGGACCAGCACGTCAGTATACAGTTCGCTCGGATCAGGCTCCGGGCTGTTCTGCGCAAACTCGGCAGCGTCGTTGACGATGTCCCTGATCTCGCGGTCGATCGCCTTGAGCGTTTCCTCCTCCACCTGCCCGGCCCGCAACATCCGTTCACGCAGATGGTCGATCGGGTCGCGCTCGGCTCGGACCTTGTTGACCTCGTCGCGGGTCCGGTACTTGGCCGGATCCGACATCGAGTGTCCGCGGTAGCGGTAGGTCTCCATCTCCAGGATGATCGGGCCGTTCTCGCGGGCAAAGGCCACCGCTTCGTCACCGGCCTCGCGCACCGCGATCACGTCCATTCCGTCCACCTGACGCCCGGGGATGCCATAGGCGTGGCCGCGCTCCGCGAGGGACTTGCCCGCCGCGGCGCGGCTCACCGCCGTGCCCATGCCGTATTTGTTGTTCTCGATGATGTAGACGACCGGCAACTTCCACAGCGCCGCCATATTGAAGGATTCGTAGACCTGTCCCTGATTGGTGGCCCCGTCTCCGAAATAGGTCAGCGACACGCGATCGGTCTCGCGATAGCGGTGCGCGAAGGCGAGCCCGGTGCCGATCGGCACCTGCGCGGCGACGATGCCGTGACCGCCGAAGAAGTTCTTTTCGCGACTGAACATGTGCATCGAGCCGCCCTTGCCCTTGGAGTAACCGCCCCGACGCCCGGTCAGTTCGGCCATCACCCCGCGCGGATCCATGCCGCAGGCCAGCATATGCCCGTGATCGCGATAACCGGTAATGACCGTGTCGCCCTCACTGATGGCCGCCTGCATCCCGACGACCACGGCTTCCTGGCCGATATACAGATGGCAGAAGCCGCCGATCAGGCCCATGCCGTACATCTGGCCGGCCTTCTCCTCGAAGCGCCGGATCAGCAGCATTTCCCGGTAGTAATGCAGCAGCGTCTCGGTAGAGGTTCGCTGATCCTCTCGGGGCGCACCGTTGCCGCGGCCGGACCGACCGCTCTTTCCCCTTTGGCTGCCCGACGTCTTGCCCCGGGATTCGTGCGCCTGTGCCGCCATAACACCTCCTCGCACCCGCGGTCTGCATTGCCGGGCGGCCGCAGCCTCCGGATCGTTCAGCTTCGAGCCGATACGTAGCTTGATTCTCGCGCTTTTTCAACGCGGCCCGGGGCGATGCGGATCCCGCGGCTCGGGCGAGGTGACGCGCACCGGAGGCGCGCGACCGGTCCGATCGCGGGGCGGTTCCAGGATCAGGACGTCGTCGGAGCGGCCGAAGTTGAGCACTTGCCGGGCACGCTCTTCGAGAAGATCCGGGTCGATGCTTTGCGGGCGCAACAGCGAGACCCGCTGCTGCAACGCATCGCGACGTGCCGCCTCGACCTCCAGGGTCGCCCGTGCGGCCGCGATCTGCCGGTCCAGCTCGCCCACCGCAAGAAGGCCGCGGGTCCCGTTGATCGCGTGATAGCCGAAATAGAAGGCGAGGCATATGCCCACGAGCGGCGCCAGCATTTGCCGGGCGCGCCGTCGGATTTCATGCAGGACGACCATCGGGACAGGGTTGCAGACGCATACCGCCGCGGTCAATGCCTCCCGGCGGTCAACGTCGCCGCAAGACGCCGGTGCCGGCGTAACGCGCTGCCGGCCCGAGTTCCTCCTCGATGCGCAGATGCTGATTGTACTGGGCCGTGCGGTCGGAACGGGCGAGCGAGCCCGTCTTGATCTGACCGCAGTTCGTCGCGACGGCGAGGTCGGCGATCGTCGCGTCCTCGGTCTCGCCGGAGCGGTGCGACATCACCGCGGCATAGCGCGCACGGTGCGCGACCTCGACCGCTTCCAACGTCTCGGTCAGGGTGCCGATCTGATTGACCTTGACCAGAATCGCGTTCGCCACGCCGCGGTCGATGCCGTCGGCGAGGCGGCGGGGATTGGTGACGAACAGATCGTCGCCGACGAGCTGTACCCGATCGCCGATCGCCTGTGTGAGTGTCCGCCAGCCGTCCCAATCGTCCTCGGCCATACCATCCTCGATCGACACGATCGGGTAGCGGTCGACGAGGTCGGTGAGATACGCCACCATCCCCTCGGAATCGAGTGTCTTGCCCTCGCCCTCAAGGACATACCGGCCGTCCCGGAAGAACTCCGTCGATGCGGCATCGAGCGCGAGCATCACGTCCTCGCCCGGCCGATAGCCGGCCCCCTCGATCGCCCGCATAACGAAGCCGAGCGCCTCGTCGGTGCTTTTCAGCGCCGGCGCGAAGCCGCCTTCGTCGCCGACATTGGTGTTGTGCCCGGCATCCTTCAGCAGTTTGCGGAGACCGTGAAAGATTTCGGCACCGGTCCGCAGAGCCTCGGCGAAGCTCGCGGCGCCGACCGGCATGATCATGAACTCCTGGATGTCGATCGGATTGTCCGCGTGCGCGCCACCATTGACGATGTTCATCATCGGGACCGGGAGCGTGCGCGCGTAGACACCGCCGACATAGCGATAAAGGGGCTGACCGAGTTCGGCGGCCGCTGCCTTGGCCAGCGCCAGGCTGACACCGAGGATCGCATTGGCACCGAGGCGCCCTTTGTTCGGCGTGCCGTCGAGGTTCGACAGGATGTTGTCGATCGCCACCTGGTCTTCGGCATCCATGCCGGACAGCGCGTCGAAGATCTCGCCATTGACTGCCTCGACCGCGGCTTGAACGCCCTTCCCGCCATAGCGCTGCGGGTCGCCGTCGCGCCGTTCGACCGCCTCGTGGGCGCCGGTCGAAGCTCCGGACGGCACCGCCGCCCGGCCGGTCGCCCCGGTCTCGAGCAGGACGTCGACCTCGACGGTCGGATTGCCGCGGCTGTCGAGGATCTCGCGCGCGTGAATGTCGATGATCGCGGTCATGGATGGAGTCGCCTTCGGCTTGGGATGATGTCCGGCCCGGCTCAGATCGGTGAGACCGGGTTCGCCTTCGCCATCCGGTCGAAGGCGATAAGGGTTTGCAGGATGGGCTCCAACTTGGCAAGCGGAACCATGTTGGGACCGTCGCTGGGCGCCCGGTCCGGATCCGGATGGGTTTCCAGGAACACGGCCGCGACGCCGACCGCCACGGCCGCACGGGCCAGCACCGGAACGAACTCCCGCTGGCCGCCGCTGGCCGTACCCTGCCCGCCGGGTTGCTGCACCGAATGGGTCGCGTCGAACACCACGGGGCAGCCGGTCCGGGCCAGGATCGGCAATGCCCGCAGATCGCTGACCAGCGTGTTATAGCCGAAGCTGACGCCGCGCTCGCAGAGCAGCACGTTGCGGTTGCCTCCCCTTTCGAGCTTGTGGACGACGTTGGCCATGTCCCAGGGCGCCAGGAACTGGCCCTTCTTGACGTTGATCGCCCGTCCGGTCGCCGCAGCGGCGAGCAGCAGATCGGTCTGCCGGCACAGGAACGCCGGAATCTGCAGCACGTCCACGGCCTCGGCTACGGGCGCGCACTGCTCCGGTGCATGCACGTCGGTCAGCACCGGACAGCCGAGCGTCTCCCGCACTTCGGCGAGGATGGGAAGGCCCTGCGCCATGCCGACCCCGCGCGGGCTGTCGAGGCTGGTCCGGTTCGCCTTGTCGAAGGAGGTCTTGTAGACGAGCCCGATCCCGAGCCGTCCGGCCATCTCCACCAGGGCCTGCGCCATCTCGAGCGCGTGGCTTCGGCTCTCCAGCATGCAAGGGCCGGCGATCAATGCCAGCGGGCGGTCGTTGCCGAATTCCACCGAACCGACCCGGACGGTCCGTGCTTCGGTCACCGCTCGACTCCCGTCAGACCAGCCGCGACTGTCGCACCGCCGCCCCGACGAACGACCGGAACAGCGGGTGGGGGTCGAACGGCTTCGACTTCAACTCGGGGTGGAACTGCACCCCGATGAACCAGGGATGGTCGGGCCGCTCCACGATCTCCGGCAGAAGGCCGTCGGGCGACATGCCCGAGAAGATCAAACCCGACTCCTCCAGCTGGGCCCGGTAGTTGACATTGACCTCGTAGCGGTGGCGGTGGCGCTCGTGAATCGTCGTGGTTCCGTAGATCCTCTCGACCTGACTGCCTCGCTTCAGGTGGGCCTCGTACGACCCCAGCCGCATCGTGCCCCCAAGGTCGCTTTCCGCATTGCGACGCTCGATCACATTGCCGCGGGTCCATTCCGTCAGCAGTCCGACGACCGGGTGCCGGCAGGGGCCGAACTCCGTCGAGCTTGCGCCCTCCAGCCCGGCAAGGTTCCGCGCCGCCTCGATCACCGCCATCTGCATGCCGAAGCAGATGCCGAAATACGGCACTTTTCGTTCGCGCGCGAAGCGGGCCGCCTGAATCTTCCCCAACGAGCCGCGCTCGCCGAACCCGCCCGGTACCAGGATGCCATGAACGTTCTCGAGCCGCTCGATCGCGCCTTCACTCTCGAAGGCCTCCGCCTCGATCCATTCCGGGTTCACCTGCACCCGGTTCGCGATGCCGCCATGGGTGAGGGCCTCGATCAGCGACTTGTAGGCATCCTTGAGCTCGGTGTACTTGCCCACCACCGCGATCGTGACCTCACCTTCGGGATTCCGGATGCGGTCGACGATCTCGGTCCAGGCGCTCAGGTCCGGCTCGCCGGTGATGTCCATGCCGTAATGCCGGAAGACCTGCGCGTCGAAGCCCGCGGCGTGATAGGAAAGCGGCGTCTCATAAATCGTTCCGACATCGAGCGCCGGGATCACGCACTCCTCGCGGATGTTGCAGAACAGCGCGATCTTGCGACGCGCGTCCTTGGGAATCTCACGGTCGCAGCGGCAGAGCACGATGTCCGTCTGAATCCCGACGTTCAGCAGTTCCTTAACCGAGTGCTGCGTCGGCTTGGTCTTCAGCTCTCCGGCCGAGGGGATAAAGGGCACCAGCGTGAGATGCGCGAACAGCGTGCGCTCGGGACCCAGCTCGTTGCGAAGCTGCCGTATCGCCTCCAGAAACGGAAGGCTCTCGATGTCGCCGACCGTGCCGCCGATCTCGCATATAACGAAATCCTCGCCCTCCAGATCGGCCTGGATGTACTCCTTGATCATGTCGGTGACGTGCGGGATGACCTGCACCGTGGCGCCCAGATAGTCGCCGCGGCGCTCCCGCTGGAGCACGGTGGAATAGATCCGGCCCGTGGTCACGCTGTCGCTGCGGCGCGCCGCGACGCCCGTGAAGCGCTCGTAGTGCCCGAGATCCAGGTCGGTCTCGGCGCCGTCGTCGGTGACGAACACCTCGCCGTGCTGATACGGGCTCATCGTGCCCGGATCGATGTTGAGATAGGGATCGAACTTGCGGATGCGCACGCGGAAGCCGCGTGCCTGCAGCAACGCGCCGAGGGCGGCTGAGGCCAATCCCTTGCCGAGCGAGGATGCAACACCGCCAGTGACGAAGATGAACCGCGTCATGCGAGCAACCTGCGGGTCGCGCACGACTGCCGCCGACCCGGTAAAGCGAGGAGGTTGAGGGCGGGGGCCGCGCCGCGGCGCGGCCCGAGGCGGAGGAGAGCGCCTGCGTCTCCCCTCACCGCTGCGGAACGCTGGGTTCGGCCGGCGCGGGCGCAGGCGCAGGTGCGACCGGTGCAGTCGCCGGTGCCGGTTGATCGAGAATCGAGGCCGGACGACCGCTGCCGGTGTACATCCAGGCCAGGCCGATGCTCGTCATGAAGAACAGGCCGGCCAGAACTGCCGTGGTCCGGGTCAGAAAATTGGCGCTGCCGCGGCCGGTCATCAGCCCGCTGCCGCCGCCGATGCCGAGCCCTCCACCCTCGCTCCGCTGAATGAGGACGACCCCGACGAGTCCGATCGCGATCAGCAGGTGAATGACGAGAAGGACAGTGACCATTTACCCATTCCAAATCCGGCCGCGCCGAATCGCCGATGCGGCCGCTCACGTCCCGCGCTGCGGCTATCGCACTCTTATCTGGTTCGGGATGCGGCGGCTAGCCACATGTTTTCGCGATCGCCCAAAAATCGCCGGCGTTGAGGCTGGCTCCCCCGACGAGGGCGCCATCGACGTGCTCGATACCGAGCAGCTCCGCCGCGTTTGCCGGCTTAACGGAGCCGCCGTAGAGAATCCGGACGGCCTCGCTCTCCGGCACACGATCGCGCAGGAACCGGCGGATGTGTGCATGGACCTCCGCCACCTCGCGGGCCGTCGGCGTCCGGCCGGTGCCGATCGCCCACACCGGCTCGTAGGCGATCACCAGATCGGCGCCGCCCACACCGTCCGGCAGCGAGCCTTCGAGTTGCCGGCCGGTGACCGCCAACGTCTCTCCCCGGTCGCGTTCGGCCTCGGTCTCGCCGATGCAGATGATCGGGACCAGGCCGGCCCGACGGGCCGCTGCCGCCTTCGCCCGGACCAGCGCATCCGTTTCCCCGTGATCGGCCCGCCGCTCGGAATGGCCGACGATGACGAAGCTGCAACCGATATCGGTCAGCATCTCCGCGCTGATGTCGCCAGTATGCGCACCCTTCGGTTCCGGGTGGCAGTCCTGGCCGCCGAGCGCAATCGGCGTGCCGTCGAGCACCGACGCCACGGCACTCAGGAGCGTGGCCGGCGGGCAGATCAGCATGTCGAAGGCCAAATGCCCCTCCTCGGCCGCCCGGCCCACGAGATCGCCCGCCAGGGCGACGCCTTCGGCCGTAAGTCCGTTCATCTTCCAGTTGCCTGCGATCAGCGGCCGACGCTTCGCCATGCCGTTCCCCCTCGACTCGCTCCGGCCCGCGCCGGACAGGATTGATATGGCGCAAAGCCG
>CAZVAR010000031.1:0-5871 GCA_964625225.1 uncultured Alphaproteobacteria bacterium
TATGCACCAGGCGTACCAGCGAACCCGAGGGCCTTTGCAATGCTTTTAGCCGCGCCTCCTCGAGGGACGTTTCAGGTGCGTCACGCCTGGCTGCCTACATTCGAATCAGCCAACCACCTTGGATTGCTGGACGGGCCGCAACCGGCTGCCGCAGTCCGGTGCGACGCGGAACGAGCGGCTCGACCGCGCGGCCTTCGTCGCGACCATCCTCGCCGTCGCTGCCGCCGTCCTGTTGCCGCAGAGCCTGCCGGCGGGAGGTCTCGCGCTCGCCGCCGCCGCGCTGCTCCTGCTGCGGATGCTGCCGTGGCGGTCGTGGGCCACCCGCGGTGAGCCGATGCTCTGGATTCTGCATCTAGGGCATCTGTGGATCGGCGTCGCCCTGCTCTTGCAGGGATTGGCGGAGCTCGGTCTGGCGGTGCAGCCGAGCCTGCCCGTGCATGCGCTGACGATCGGGGCAATCGGCAGTCTCACGCTCGGGATGATGGCCCGCTCCGCGCTCGGCCATAGCGGCCGGCCGATCGCGGCCGGATCGATGATCCGTGTCGCCTTCTGGGCGATCAACGTCGCGGCGGCGGTGCGGGTGTTCGTGCCGCTGATCACCATGACCGGCTACGAGCATTCGCTGCACGTTGCCGCGGCCGCTTGGACCGTGGCGTTCGGCCTGTTCGTCTTCGTCTTCCTGCCGATCCTGGTCCGGCCGCGGATCGATGGCCGACCCGGCTGACCCCGCGCCCTGGCGCGGCTTCCGGCTCTTCTTCCCGCTGGCGGCGCTCCAGGCGGCCCTGTTCCTGCCGCTCTGGTGGCTGCGCTATACCGGGTCGCTGCCGCTCGACGGCCATCTCGCCGGCGCGGTCTGGCACGGCCACGAGATGGTCTTCGGCTATGTCGCCGCGGTGCTCGCCGGGTTCCTTCTCGTCGCAAGCGGGGGGCCGCGCATTTGGCTGCTGGCGGCGCTGTGGCTGGCCGGCCGCACGCTCGCGTTCGCGCCGCTGACCGCGCCGTGGCTGGCTGCGGTGGTCGATCTCGCCTTCCTGCCGATGCTGGTGCTCCTGCGGCGGCCGCCGCTCTGGTACGGCGCGAAGCTGATGAGCCTCGGCATCCTGCTGGTGATCCTGGGGCTCAGCACCGGCAATCTCTGGGTCCATCTGGCCGCGATCGGCGGCGGCGATGCCGATCGCGCGGTCGTTGCAACGGCCACGCTGATCGCATTGTTGCTGGTGCTGGTCGGCGGCCGGCTGGTGCCGGGCCACACGCGGGCGACGCTGCGCCGCGGCGTCGGTCTGCGGCTGGCCTGGGCGGAGTTCGCCGGCATCCCCTGCGGCCTGGCCTGGGTC
Organism: uncultured Alphaproteobacteria bacterium; assembly: GCA_964625225.1. GTDB lineage: Bacteria > Pseudomonadota > Alphaproteobacteria > JAJUGE01 > JAJUGE01 > CAZVAR01. The sequence continues at coordinate 1,335 of CAZVAR010000031.1, forward strand.
GGCGCGGAGGCCGGCGGCTGGCCGGTCGTCGCCGGCGCGGCCGCAGGCGCGCTCGGGCTGCTGCAGCTCTACCGTCTGGCCCGCTGGTGGGACCGCGCCGTCCTGGCGGATCCGCTGCTCTGGGTACTGCACGCCGGCTTCGCCTGGCTGGCGCTCGGCCTGCTGCTGACGGCGCTCGGACACCTGACCGGCGCGGTTCCGCCCGTGGCCGCATTGCACGCCGTTCTGGTCGGCGCGGTCGGCAGCCTGACCCTGGGTATCATGACCCGGCTGAGCCTGCAGCATACCAAGCGCCCTCTCGTCGCCGGTCGCGCCTCCACCGTCGCGTTCGGGCTGATGCAGGCGGCGGCGGCGGCCCGCCTGGCCGCGATATTGCCGGACGCCGCCATGACCGCCACCGCGGCGGCGACCCTGGCCTGGACGGCGGCCTTCGTGGCGTTCTTCGCCGCGCACGGCCGGGCCTTGCTCGCGGGCATCCGATCCGCCGTCAATTTGCGGCAGATCAACAAGGAAGCGGCCGGCCCGTAGTAAGCGGTCGGGCATGGACCAGGATCTGATCGCCAAGTACGAAGGCCGGCGCGTACCGCGCTACACCAGCTACCCGACGGCGCCGCACTTCAATGCGACGGTGGGCGAGGGGGCCTACCGGGAGTGGCTGGCGGCGCTGCCGCCGGGCACGGCGCTGTCGCTTTACCTGCATGTCCCGTTCTGCCGCTCGATGTGCTGGTATTGCGGCTGCCACACCAAGGTCACCCGCCGCAACGAGCCGGTCGATGCCTATCTGGCGGCGCTGCGGCGGGAGGTCGAGCTCGTGGCCGCCGTGCTGCCGGCGACGATGCCCGTCGTGCACCTGCATTGGGGCGGCGGCACGCCCACGATCCTGGCGCCCGCCGACTTCGCCGAAACGATGGAGCTCATCCGCCGCCGCTTCGCCGTGGCGGAGGACGCCGAGATCGCGGTCGAGATCGACCCGCGCCGGCTCACGCGCGACATGATCGCGGCGCTCGGCGGCGCTGGTGTCACGCGCGCCAGCCTCGGCGTGCAGACCTTCGACCCGTTAGTGCAGAAGGCGATCAACCGCATTCAGAGCTTCGAGCAGACCCGCGCGGTCGTGGACGGGCTCCGGGCGGCCGGGATCGACCGGATCAATCTCGACCTGCTCTACGGCCTGCCGCACCAGACCGTCGCGGCCTGCGAGGAGACGGTGGCGCGGGCGCTGGAGCTGGCGCCGGACCGGCTCGCCGTGTTCGGCTATGCGCACGTGCCGTGGATGAAGACGCACCAGCGGATGATCGACGAGGCCGTGCTGCCGGACGGGCCTGCCCGCCTCGCCCAGTTCGAGGCCATTGCCGGCCGCCTGCTCGCGGCGGGCCACCGGCAGGTCGGCCTGGACCATTTCGCACGGCCCGGCGACCCGCTCGCGATCGCGCTGGAAGCGGGGACGCTGCGCCGCAATTTCCAGGGCTACACGACCGACCGCGCCGCCGTGCTGATCGGCTTCGGCGCCTCGGCGATCGGCGCCCTGCCCTCGGGCTATGTCCAGAACGTCGCCGCGACCGGCGAGTACGAGCGGCGGATCGCCGCCGGGAGGCTCGCCGTCGGCCGGGGGATCGCGCTGACGCCCGACGATCGCCTGCGGCGCGACCTGATCGAACGGATCATGTGCGTGCAGCGGGTGGATCTGGCCGCGGTCTGCCGCCGGCACGGCGTTCTGCCCGGGGCCCTTGCGGACGCGATGCCGGCCCTGCAGGCGCTGGCACGCGACGGCGTGATCCGCATCGACGGGACGGTCGTTACCGTGAAGCCGGGCTGTCGTCCGTTGCTGCGCAACGTGGCGGCGGCATTCGACCGCTATCTGCAGCCGGCTGAGACCCGGCACGCCCGGGCCGTCTGACCTCGAAGCGCGGGTCGACTGACCTTTCCGCGGTCGTGCCAGTCGACCCCGCCGATCCTTCGTTCCCGCCCGCCGGCCCCCCACGGGCCGCACTCGGGCGGAAGACAGTCGGCTCCTTCGCTGGCGTGCCGGTCTCGGGCCGGCCTCCGAGGGGCGCGGCCCGGAAGCCTTCCGAATGGAGAGAGTTGGGGTGTGGCTCGCCGCGCCGGCGGCGCTCCGTCTGGAACGATGCCGGGACGGATCCTGTCGGTGCATCGGCGACCGCGGCCCGTTCCCGGCTTTTCTTTCCACGGCCGCTCGCATAGCCTCGGGTCCGAGGCGTCGAGAGGAGGAGGGGACCCCGTGGCCAGCTACCGCATCGCCGTGATTCCGGGCGACGGCATCGGCAAGGAAGTGGTGCCGGAGGGCATCCGCGTGCTGGAGGCGGCGGGGCGCCGCTTCGGCATCGCCTTCGACTTCACCCATTTCGACTGGTCCTGCGAGACCTGGAAGAAGACCGGCCGCATGATGCCGCCGGACGGCATCGAGCAGCTCCGGCCGCACGACGCAATCTTCCTCGGCGCGGTCGGCTGGCCGGACGTGCCCGACCACGTCTCGCTCTGGGGCCTCCTGATCCCGATCCGCCGTGAGTTCGACCAATACGTCAATCTGCGCCCGTGCCGGCTGCTGAAGGGGACGGTCTCGCCGCTCGCGAACCGCGGGGCGGACGACATCGACTTCGTCGTCATCCGTGAGAATTGCGAGGGTGAATATTCGGAGATCGGCGGCCGGCTCTATCGCGGCACCGATGCCGAGATGGCGGTGCAGGAGAGCATCTTCACCCGCCGCGGCGTCGACCGGATCCTGCGCTATGCCTTCGAGCTGGCACAGTCGCGGCCGAAGCGGCACCTGACCTCGGCCACCAAGTCGAACGGCATCATCCACACCATGCCGTTCTGGGACGAACGCTTCAAAGCCATCAAGGCCGACTATCCGAGCGTGCGTACCGACCAGTACCATATCGACATCCTGACCGCACATTTCGTGCAGCATCCGGACTGGTTCGACGTGGTGGTCGGCTCCAACCTGTTCGGCGATATCCTCTCCGACCTCGGCCCGGCGGTGGCGGGCAGCATCGGCATCGCGCCGTCGTCGAACATCAACCCCGAGCGCTCCGCCCCTTCGATGTTCGAGCCGGTGCACGGCTCCGCGCCCGACATCGCCGGCAAGGGTATCGCCAACCCGATCGGTCAGATCTGGTCCGGCGCCATGATGCTGGACCATCTCGGCCACGCCGACGCCGCCCGCGCGATCGAGCGGGCGATCGAGGCGGTGCTGACCGGCGGCGGCCCGAGGACCCGCGACATGGGCGGCAACGGCTCGACCGTGGAGGTCGGCAAGGCGATCGCGGAAGCGGTGGCGAGCGCATGATACGGCCGGGCGCCTTCTTCGAGGATTTCGCCGTCGGCGATCGCTGGGAGACCGGCGGCTACACCTTCACCGAGGCGGAGATCGTCGATTTCGCGTTCCGCTACGACCCGCAGCCCTTCCACATCGATGTCGAGGCGGCGAAGGCGTCGATCTATGGCGGCCTGATCGCGAGCGGCTTCCAGACGCTCTCGGTCTGCTTCCGCCTGGTCTGGCAGACCGCGGTGCTCTCCAACAATATGGGCGGTCGCGGTCTCGACGAGCTGCGCTGGCCGCGCGCGGTGCGCCCCGGCGATACGGTCCACGTCGTGGTCGAGGTGCTGGCGGCGGAGCCGTCCTCGCGCGCCGACCGCGGCAATCTGCGCCTGCGCTATACCGGCCTCAACCAGCGCGGCGAAACGGTGCTGGAGGCGACGCTGCTGCACGTCGTCCGGCGCCGGCCGCCGGCGGACTGACGGTGTCGCGGGGGTTGGTTGCTGCACTGCAACATTGACCGGACGGCGGACGGCTCATAGTATCCGCGCCCGTCGTCAACCGGCCCGCCCGCCCTGCGGGAGCGGGCCTTACCCGTTTCGGGGAATTCCATGAAGCCGTCCGTTCGGCCGCAGAACCCCTGCTTCTCTTCCGGCCCCTGCCCGAAGCGGCCCGGCTGGTCGCTCCATGCGCTCTCCGGAGCGTTGGTCGGCCGCTCGCACCGCTCCGGTCCCGGCAAGGCGCGCCTTCGCGAGGTGATCGACCGTACCCGCGCCGTGTTGGACATCCCGGCCGACTACCGTATCGGTATCGTTCCCGCCTCCGACACGGGGGCGGTCGAGATGGCGATGTGGTCGCTGCTCGGCGCGCGCGGCGTCGACCTGCTGAGCTGGGAGAGTTTCGGTCAGGGCTGGGTCTCCGACGCGAAATCGCAGTTGAAGCTTTCCGACATGCGCGTCATCGAGGCGCCCTACGGGGAGCTGCCGGACCTCTCCCGCGTCGATTTCGGCCGCGACGTGGTGTTCGTCTGGAACGGCACCACCTCCGGCGTGCGGGTTCCGGACGGCAACTGGATCCCTGCCGACCGCGACGGCCTGACCATCTGCGACGCGACCTCGGCCGTGTTCGCGATGGCGCTGCCGTGGGACAAGCTCGACGTCACCACCTGGTCCTGGCAGAAGGTGATGGGCGGCGAGGGCGCGCACGGCATGATCGTGCTGAGCCCCCGGGCCGTGGAGCGGCTCGAATCCTACGTGCCGCCCT
>CAZVAR010000031.1:5881-15766 GCA_964625225.1 uncultured Alphaproteobacteria bacterium
CTTCCGCATGACCAAGGGCGGCAAGCTGATCGAAGGCATCTTCAGGGGCGAGACGATCAACACGCCGTCGATGCTCTGCGTCGAGGATGCGATCGACGGGCTGAAATGGTTCGAAGCGATCGGCGGCGGCAAGGCCGTGGTCGCGCGCGCCGACGCCAATCTCGCCGCCATTTCGGAATGGGTCGCGCGCACGCCTTGGGTCGATTTCCTGGCGAAGGACCCGGCGACGCGATCCTCGACCTCGGTCTGCCTGGTGATCACCGACCCGCAGATCGAGTCCTTGCCGGACGAGCAGCGCGCGGCCGTCGCCAAGGCGATCGTCTCGCGGCTCGAAAAGGAAGAGGCGGCCTACGATATCGGTCATTATCGCGACGCTCCGCCCGGGCTGCGCATCTGGGCCGGCGCCACGGTGGAACGCTCCGACCTGGAGGCGCTGTTTCCCTGGCTGGACTGGGCCTTTGCGGAAGTAAAGGCGGAGATTCTGGAAAAGGCCTAGGCGGGCGGGCGCCGCGGCCTGCCCCTCAGGGGCAGGGGCGGCTTCGATACCCGACAGGAGCGCCGCACCCGGAGGAGGCCCCGAAGGGGCCGTCTCGAAGAGAGAGACGTTCCGGCCAAACGACGCGCAGCGGGCGCGAAACGACACGAAGGCAAGAGCTGTTCCATGCCCAAGGTCCTCATTTCCGACGATCTTTCCCCCCGCGCCGCCGAGATTTTCCGCGAGCGCGGGATCGAGGTGGACGTGAAGATCGGCCTCAAGCCGGACGAGCTGAAGGCGACCATCGGCGGCTATGACGGGCTTGCCATCCGTTCCGCGACCAAGGTCACCAAGGACGTGCTGGACGCCGCGGAGCGCCTCAAGGTGATCGGCCGCGCCGGCATCGGCGTCGACAATGTCGACGTCCCGGCCGCCACCGCCCGCGGCGTCGTCGTCATGAACACGCCTTTCGGCAATTCGATCACCACCGCCGAGCACACGATCGCCATGATGATGGCGCTGGCCCGGCAGATCCCGGCGGCCGACCGCTCGACCCGCGCCGGCAAATGGGAGAAGTCCCGCTTCATGGGCGTGGAGCTGACCGGCAAGACGCTGGGCATCATCGGCTGCGGCAATATCGGCGCGATCGTCGCCGACCGGGCACAGGGCCTGAAGATGAAGGTGATCGCCTACGATCCCTTCCTGTCGCCGGAGCGGGCGCACGATCTCGGCGTCGAGAAGGTCGACCTCGACGAGTTGCTGCGCCGATCCGACTTCATCACCCTGCACACGCCGATGACCGACGCGACCCGCGGCATGATCGACGCAGCGGCGCTGGCCAAGACCAAGCCCGGCGTGCGCATCGTCAACTGTGCCCGCGGCGGCCTGATCGTCGAGAAGGATCTGCGCGCCGCGATCGAGTCGGGCCATGTCGCCGGTGCGGCGATCGACGTGTTCGAGGTGGAGCCGGCGAAGGAGACCGTCCTGTTCGGCCTGGAGCAGGTGGTGGTCACGCCCCATCTCGGCGCCTCCACCGGCGAGGCGCAGGAGAATGTGGCGCTGCAGGTGGCCGAGCAGATGTCGGACTTCCTGCTGCTCGGCGCCGTGACCAACGCGATCAACATGCCTTCGCTCTCGGCCGAGGACGCGCCGCGCCTCAAGCCCTACATGCAGCTCGCCGAGCAGCTCGGCAGCTTCGCCGGGCAGCTCACCGAGACCGGCCTCAAGGCGGCGACCGTGACCTATGAGGGCCATGTCGCGGAGCTGAACACGCGGCCGCTGACCGCCGTGGTTCTGCAGGGGCTGCTGAAGCCGCTCCTCGACTCGGTCAACATGGTCAACGCCCCGCTGATCGCGCGCGAGCGCGACATCACGATCAGCGAGGTCAAGACCGAGGGGCCGACCGACTACCAGACCCTGATCAGCCTCACCGTCGAGACCGAGCGGCGCCGGCGGATCGTGGCCGGCACCCTCTTCGGCGGCCGCCACGCGCGCGTGGTCCAGGTCCAGGACATCCACTTCGAGGCGGAGCTGGGGCCGCACATGCTCTACATCCGCAACCAGGACAAGCCCGGCTTCATCGGCAAGCTCGGCACGATCCTGGGCGAGGCCGGCGTCAACATCGCCAATTTCAATCTGGGCCGGGCGGAGAAGGGCGGCGACGCGATCGCCCTGGTCGAGATCGACGGTCCCTGCCCGGAGCCGGTGCTCGACCGCATCCGGGCGCTGCCCGACGTGATCCAGGCGAAGTCCCTGTCGTTCTGAGCGGGGATGGCGTAGGACGCCGCCCCGGCGCATCGCCTCGCGATACGGCCCCGCGGACGGCGAGGTAGGGCGGGGTCGGTTCGCACCGGCCCCAGAACCGGCCCCGGACCAGCCCCGGACCGGCGCGCGGCCCGGCCGGCGGGTCTTCAGGCGGTCGCGATCGCGTACACGTCGCGGCAGCCCGCGGGCAGCCGGGTCTCCGTCCAGTTCCGCCCGCCGTCCGTGGTGCCGAACACCTGGCCGTGCCGGGAGACGGCGAAAACGACGTCCGGGTCGCGCGGGTGCAGCGCCACGCCCATCATGGTGCTGTCGGCCTTCACCGAGTGGTCGAATCGCTCCCAGGTCCGGCCCAGGTCGCGGCTCCGGTAGAGCGAGCCGTCCTGGCTCTGCGCGGCGGGGCTGAGGCAGGCATAGAAAGTGTTCGGATCCTGCGGCGAAATGCGGATGTCGCGGCCATAGGTCAGCGGCGAGAAGCGCCCGACCTCCAGATCCTCCCAGGTCGTGCCGCGATCGGCACTGCGGAACAGGCCCATCCGCACGGCAAGGAACACCGTTCCGGGCGCCGCCGCGCTGACGCAGATCGCGTGGCCGTCCAGCATCCCCTCGGTGTCGTTGTCGCTCAGGATGCGGCTCTTCAGGCGCGGCTGCTCCGCGAACGCGACCAGCCCGGCACTGCAGTCTTCCCAGGTCTCGCCGCCATCGGAGCTGCGCATGGCGCCGTTCACCTCGATCGTCGCGTAGACCTCCTCCGGTTGGGTCGGGTCGAACGCGATCCGCATCACTCGGCAGGGAAAGGGTATTTTGACCCGCTCCGGAAGCTGCGGCTCGGACAGGCGCCGCCAATTGTCGCCGCCGTCTTCGCTCCGGTAGATGGCGACCGGCGCGGTGCCGGCGAGGAGCGTCCGCGGGTCGTTCGGATGCGGCTGAATCGACCAGACCGACACGCCCCGGTCGGGGAAGCCCAGCCGTTCCCAGTGCGCACCGGCGTCGGTGCTTCGATAGGGGCCGTCGGAGGTGCCCAGATAGACGGTCTGCGGATCGTCCGGCAGGATGGTGATCGCCTGAACATGCAGGTCGTCCGGAAGTCCGGTCGTCAGCCGTTCCCACTGACGGTCCCCCACCGCCTGACGGAAGATTCCGCCCAGTTCCCCACCCATCCAGCGGGCGGCACCCACATAGACGTACGATGCTGATTGGCCGGACATCGGCTCGCGTCTCCCTCAGGTGGCACCTGGTTCGAGTTTAATCCGTGCCGGGGCAGCGCTTCAAACGTTCGTTTGAACCCCACCGGCTTGACCGTCCGAGCGACGGAAGGTCATAGTTTTTCAAGTTTCAAACGGGCGTATGAGGCGTTGGAACGTTCGACGTGGGAGGAGGCCGATGACATTCATGAAGAGCCTTGCCGCTGCCGTGGGCGTGGCATCGATGGTCGCGCTGGGCGGGGCGGCCGAGGCGCAGACCACGCGCTGGATCGTCGCGACCGGATTCGCGGACTCGAACTTCCAGACGCAGAACGCCCGGCTGTTCGCGGAAGACGTGAAGGAGCGGACGGGTGGCAGGCTGGAAATGGTCGTCCATTCCGGGGCCTCGCTGGTCCGGCTCCCCGATATTCTGCGGGCGGTGCAGTCCGGGCAGGTGCAGGCCGGTGACATTCTCCTGTTCCTGTACGGCAATCAGGATCCGATGTTCGAGCTCGACACGATTCCGTTCGTCGCGGTCGGGTATGACGAAGCGCGACGCCTCTACGAGCTGCAGCGGCCGCATCTCGACCGCTTCCTGTCGGAGCGGGGCCTGCGGCCGCTCTATTACGTGCCCTGGCCGGGGCAGGGCATCGTCGCGCAGAAGAAGATCGAGAAGGCCGAAGACCTGAAAGGGTCGAAGATGCGGACGGCCGGGCAAACGACGGCCCGCTTCGCCGAGCTCATCGGTGCCTCCCCGACCATCGTCCAGACCGCGGAGATCGCCCAGGCGTTCTTTACCGGAATCGTCGACTCCAGCATCTACTCGCCGACGACCGCGGTCGACACCCAGGCATGGGATTACGCGAAGTTCTTCCACAACACGCGGGCGATGCACAGCAAGGACGCGTTTGTCGTCAATCAGCGCGCCTTCGACGCGCTTTCCGAGGACCTGCAGAAGGCGGTGCTCGAGGCTGCGGCGGCGGCCGAGACCCGCGGCTGGGAAATGAGCGAGCGCCGGCAGGAGGAGGCGCTGGCGGAGATCCGTCAGAACGGCCTGGAGGTGGTCGAGCCCAGCGATCAGCTCATGACCGAGCTCAAGGCGATCGGGGAGCGCATGCTCGATGAGTGGGTCGAAAAGGCCGGCGCCGAAGGGAAGGCCCTTCGCGACCAGCTCGGCCGCTGAGCCGGGGCGGCATGCCGGCGCCGGCACCCGGGATCGCGGTGATCGTCGCAGGAGCAGGACGTGCGCAAGTCTCTCGACACGCTCTATTCCGGTGCCGCCATCCTGGCCGGCCTTTGCCTCGTCGGCATCGCCGCGCTCGTGCTCGTCCAGATCGGCGGGCGCTTGTCCGGCGTTTTCATCCGCGGCATCGACCAGATCGTCGGCTATCTCCTGGCGGCCTCCACGTTTCTTGCGCTCGCCTACACCTTCGCCACCGGTGGCCATGTCCGCGTGGAGCTCGTGCTCGAGATGCTGCCGGCCGCGCTCCGCCGGCGCTTCGAGCTCGCCTGCCTGCTCGGTGCGGCCGCACTGGTCGGCTATTTCGCCTGGCACAGCGTCGCGATGACTTGGCAGTCCTATGTCTTCAAGGACGTGACGGTCGGCCTGATCGCGATGCCGCTCTGGATTCCCCAAAGCGTAATGGCGGTGGGGCTGTGTATCCTGTTCCTGGCCGTGCTCGACGCGCTCGTCCTGTCGGTGCGCGGTTGCCGCCCGAGCTATCTCACCCCACCGCCGGAAGGTGTGCGGTCGTAAGCCCGGGTAGGGCCGCGGCCGGACCGAGGACATGACGGGGATGGAACCGGTCGCGCTCGCCCTTCTGCTCGGAATCCTGCTGTTCGTCCTGCTCGGCGCCGGGCTTTGGGTCGCCATGGCCCTGGTCGCCCTGGGCGTGCTCGGGCTGGAGCTTTCGGGGGCGGCTCCGCCGGGTACCGTGCTCGGCGCCACCGTCTGGGGCGGCAGCACGAGCTGGACGCTGACCGCCTTGCCGCTCTTCATCTGGATGGGCGAAATCCTTTTCCGCACGCGTCTGTCGGAACAGATGTTCGAGGGGCTTGCTCCCTGGGTGACCCGCCTCCCGGGCCGGCTGCTTCACGTCAACGTTCTGGGGTGCAGCGTCTTCGCCGCGGTGTCCGGCTCCTCGGTCGCCACGACCGTGACCGTCGGCAAGATGGCGCTGCCGGAGCTGCGGCGCCGGGGCTATGACGAGAGCCTGATTATCGGTTCGCTCGCCGGGTCCGGCACGCTGGGCCTGCTGATCCCGCCCTCGATCATCATGATCGTCTACGGCGTTTCGGCCGACGTCTCGATCGTCCGGCTGTTCGTCGCCGGCATCCTCCCCGGGCTGATGGTCATGGCGCTCTTCATGGCCTATCTCGCGGTCCGAGCGCTGCTCGATCCCGGCACGGCGCCGGCCGGCGATGCCGCCCTGCCGATCATGCAGCGTCTGTGGCTCGCCCGGCAGCTGATCCCGGTGGTGCTGCTGATATGCGGGGTGATCGGGTCGATCTATGCGGGACTCGCCACGGCGACCGAGGCGGCGGCGATCGGCGTCCTGGGCGCGCTGCTGATCGCGCTCGCCTCCCGGACGCTCACCTGGCACGCCTTCCGCGCCAGCGTCATCGGGGCGACGCGTGCGTCCTGCATGATCTGCTTCATACTGGCCGCATCGGCCTTCCTGTCGGTCGCGATGGACTATGCCGGTCTGTCGCACTGGGTGGCCCAGTCGGTCCTGTCGCTGGGTCTGACGCAGTACGGGCTGATCGCGGCGCTTACCGTGGTCTTCATCCTGCTCGGCTGCTTTCTCGACGGCATATCGATCGTCGTGATCAGCACCTCGCTTCTCATGACCGCGATCAAGCAGGCCGGTATCGATCCGCTGTGGTTCGGCATCTATCTGGTGATCGTCGTCGAGATGTCGCTGATCACGCCGCCGGTCGGCCTCAATTTGTTCGTTCTGCAGGGGATGACGGGGCGGAACCTGATTTTCGTCGCCCGGGCCGCGTTCCCCTTCTTCCTGCTCATGGTGCTCGCCGTCGTGCTGCTGGTCGCGTTTCCGGAGATTGCCACCTATCTCCCGGGGCGGATGTTCGCGCGGTAGTGCCTTTCCCTCGTGAGACGACACAGGATCGAGCTTGAGACCGACGCCCAAATCCGGGGAGTCCGCCGCCGTCGCCGATCCCACCGGCGGTGAGCCGCCGACGACCGGGGAGGCGACGCGGACGCGCATCCTCGACACGGCCGAATTCCTCTTCGCGGAACGCGGCTTCGGGGCCGTTTCGATCCGCACCATAACGGAGATGGCCGGGGTCAACCTGGCCGCGGTCAATTATCATTTCGGGTCCAAGGAGCGGCTGTTCGAGGCGATGTTCGCGCGCCGTGCGATCCCGATCAACGAGGAGCGCATCGCCATGCTGCGTCGCGCGCAGGGACCCGACGGCGCGCCGCCGCCGCTCGAGGCCGTGATCCGCGCCTTCGTGACGCCGCCGCTCAGGCAACTCGACGAGCCGTCCGGCGGTGCACGCGTGATCGCGATGATGCACTTCCTGAGCCGCGCCTTCTCGATGCCGGGGGAACGGGCGTTCCTGTCGCGGTACTACCGGACGGTCCGCTACGAATTCATCTCGGCCCTGCAAGCCTGTCTGCCCGGTCTACCGCTCGAGGACGTCCTCTGGCGGTACAATTTCATGGTCGGGGCGCTGATGTTCGCCATGGGTGGCCAGCAGCGCATGACCCGGCTGCCGGACGACATGACGGATGTGGTGATTCACCCGGCGGAAAAGGAAAGCGAGGCAGCGATCGAGCAGCTTACGGCCTTTCTGCTCGGCGGCTTCACCGCGCCGCCCTGACCGCTTCAGCACCGGCCGGCCGCACCGGAAGCGAGGACGGAGGCGGCGGCCTGGTCGTCCCGTGTCCGCGCGCAGGTCAGGCCGCCGCGGGAAGCGCGTGCACATGCACGTCACGCCCGGAATGCCTGTTGAGAATGTCGACGGCCCGCTTCTCGTGCTCGGCGTCCCGCGTTCGTACCCACAGCAGCAGGCCGCCATGATCGAGCTGCTCCTGCAGATCGCGCGCATGGTGATCGTCAAGCAGCTTGGCGAGGACGGAGCCGACGAGGCCGCCGGCGCCGCCGGCCAGAGCGGCGCCGCTGATTGCCGCCGCCAATGTCCCGCCGGACGCGACGATCGCGCCGGCCGCGGCGACGGCACCCACGTAAAGCAGGCCACCGATCAGGCCGCCTTCGGCATCGCCGAGCGACTCGGTGGAGATATAGGCGCGGCGGGGAACGGCGGCGTCATCCTCGAGCTCGGAGACCTTCCGGTATTTGTGGCCGAGCTTCTCGTCGATGGTCTGCGCAGACGCGAGCAGGGACAGTTCGGCCCGATCGAAGCCCGAGCTCATCAGCTCGTCGATCGCTCCTTGGAGATCCTCGGCGTTCGTGAATACGCCCACTGCCTCTCGAACAGTACCGGCCGCTTGTTCCGACGGCATCGCAATCCCCTCGGAGTTTGTCTTCGGATGTGTGGCTCGTGCGATCCCGGCCGAGATTGATCCAGATCGCCTTCGCCCGCCAGCGCGCCCTGCCGCCTCCGGTGCCCGGGCGGTGTTCCTGTAGTTGACTTTAATCCTATTATGAGGCAATATTGCTTAGTTCGCACATGCCCAGGAGAGCCCGTCCATGTCTGACCGCTCGCCCCTTTCGCCGCGCCAGGAGGCGTTCTGCCGCTATCTCGCCCGGGGCGCCAGCGCCGCCGCCGCGGCGCGGGCCGCCGGCTACAGCCCGGTGACCGCGCGCCAGCAGGGCGCGCGGCTGATGGCACAGCCCGAGATCCGGCGCCGCGCCTGGCAGATCCGCGCCGATCACGAGCAGGGTCTTTGGCAGGACCAGCAGCGCATCATCGATGCGCTGCAGCAGCTCTATTACAAGGCCCGCGACGATGGCGATCTGCGCACGGCGCTGCGTTGCATCGAGGCGGAGGCACGCGTGGTCGGCATCCTGCCCGACCGGCCGCTCGCGATGGAGCGGGCCGCTCCCCCCGTCGACAAATACGCGACCGAACCCGGGCCGGGGATGCCGGACGGTGACCCCGAGGCACTGCTCGGCATTTCCTGCTACGGCGAGCCGGGGCCGACCCCGGGGCCGACCCCGTGGACGGATGTTGACGAAAGTTGACGTTTCGCGCGTTCGCCCGATCCGGTCGCCGGGCCGCTTTCCGTTTGCCCCACCCCTGCAAGGGCGGTAGTAACGGGCGTGTCTGCCGGGGTGCCCGGCCACCGACGATCGGGCCATGAGCGACGAGATCGACATTGCGGGCAATGCTGCCCTGCTGCCTGCGGGTTTGCGCGACGTGCTGCCGCCCGACGCCGCCTTCGAATCCGCTGTCGGTCAGCAGCTTCTCGCCATCTTCGCCCGCAGCGGCTACGAGCAGGTCAATCCCCCTCTGGTCGAGTTCGAGGACTCGTTTCTGAGCGGTGCCGGTGCCGCGCTCGCGCGCGACACCTTCCGGGTGATGGATCCGGTGTCGCAGCGCATGATGGTGGTGCGCTCGGATATGACTCCGCAGGTGGCGCGCATCGGCACTACCCGGCTGCGGCGCAGCCCGCGGCCGCTGCGGCTCGCCTATGCGGGACAGGTTCTGCGGGTCAAGGGCAGCCAGCTCCGGCCGCAACGGCAGTTCCGCCAGGCGGGCTGCGAGCTGATCGGGTCCGATGCGATCGCCGCCGACGCCGAAGTGTTGCTGCTGGCCGCCGAGGCGCTGGCCGAACTCGGCGTCGGCGACCTGACCATCGATCTCAACCTGCCCACCCTGGTGCCGGCGATCGTCACCGAGATCGGGATCACCGGGCCCGCCCTGACGCGGCTCAAGGCCGCGCTCGACCATAAGGATGCCGCTGCGGTCTCCGTGCTGGCCGGACCCCATCGCGACCGCTTTCTGGCGCTCCTCGACGCCGGCGGGCCGGCGGAGGCGGCCGCACAGCGGCTTGCCGCACTCGACCTGCCGCCGGCCGCCGCCGCGGCACGCGCGCATCTGATGGCGCTGCTGGGGGTGCTGCGGGCGGAGGCGCCGGCGGATCTGACGCTGACCGTCGATGCGGTCGAGCACCGCGGCTTCGAATATCACACCGGCACCAGCTTCACGATCTTCGCCCGCGGGGTCCGCAGCGAGCTCGGCCGTGGCGGGCGCTACCTCGCCGGCGAGGGCGCAGGCGAGCCGTCGGTGGGATTCACGCTGTTCCTGGACGCCGTGCAGCGGGCGCTGCCGGCGCCGCCCCAGCCGCACCGGCTGTACCTCCCCCACGGTACCGCGCCGGCGGAGCGCCGGCGGCTGCAGGCGGAAGGGTGGATCACCGTCGCGGGTCTGGAACCGGTGGCGGACGTGCGCGCGGAGGCGCTGCGCGCGGGATGCAGCCATGCGCTGCTCGGTGGACGGGCCGAGCGGCTGGAGGATCGTTGAATGGGTAAT
>CAZVAR010000031.1:15776-16673 GCA_964625225.1 uncultured Alphaproteobacteria bacterium
ACGAGGGCAAGGGTAAGATCGTCGACTGGCTGTCGGAGCGCGCCGATCTCGTCGTGCGCTTCCAGGGCGGCCACAATGCCGGCCACACGCTCCAGGTGGGCGACGCCACCTACAAGCTCAGTCTGCTGCCCTCCGGGGTCGTGCGCGGCAAGCCGTCGCTGATCGGCAACGGCGTGGTCGTCGATCCCTGGGCGCTGCTCGACGAGATCGCGCGGGTCGCGGCGCAGGGTGTCGCGGTGACGCCGGAAACCCTGCGGCTTGCCGAAAACGCCGTTCTGATCCTGCCGTTCTACAGTCGGATCGACCGGGCGCGGGACGAGGCGCGCGGCGCGGGGCGCATCGGCACCACCGGCCGCGGCATCGGCATCGCCTACGAGGACAAGGTGGCGCGCCGGGCGATCCGCGTCTGCGATCTGGCCGACCCGGCGGTGCTGGCGGACAAGGTCGATCAGCTTCTGATCCACCACAACGCGCTGCTCCGCGGGCTCGGTGCCGAGACGGTGGACCGGGAGGAGCTGCTGCGCGACTTGACCGAGGTCGCCCCGCGCCTCGCCCCCTATGTCGACCGCGTCTGGGAACGGCTCGACGCCGCGAAGCGGGACGGGCGGCGCATCCTGTTCGAGGGGGCGCAAGGTGCGATGCTCGACATCGACCACGGGACCTATCCCTACGTCACCTCCTCGAACACCGTGGCCGCAGCGGCGGCGACCGGCGCCGGCATCGGCCCGAACGGGGTCGGCTACGTGCTCGGGATCACCAAGGCCTATACCACCCGCGTCGGTTCGGGCCCGTTCCCGACCGAGCAGGACAACGAGACCGGCAGGCTGCTGGGCGAGCGGGGGCGCGAGTTCGGCACCGTCACCGGCCGGCCGCGGCGCTGCGGCTGGTTCGACGCCG
>CAZVAR010000031.1:16683-27607 GCA_964625225.1 uncultured Alphaproteobacteria bacterium
GTCATGGTGCGGCAGGCGGTCAAGGTCGGCGGCATCGACGGGCTGGCACTGACGAAGCTCGACGTGCTGGACGGCCTGCCGGAGATCAAGGTCTGTGTCGGCTACCGCTGCGGCGGCGAACGGCTCGACCATCTGCCCGCCTCGCAGGCGCGGCAGGCTCAGGTGGAGCCGGTCTACGAGACGATGGAGGGCTGGAGCGAGAGCACGCGCGGCGCCCGCTCCTGGGCGCAGCTTCCGGCGACCGCGGTCAAGTATGTCCGCCGCATCGAGGAACTGATCGGGGCGCCGGTGGCGCTGCTTTCCACCAGCCCGGAGCGCGAGGACACGATCCTGGTCCGCGACCCGTTCGCCGACTGAGGGCCGCGCCGCGCGCGTCGCCGGCGAGCATCGCCAGCAGCGCTCCGGGCACAAGCGGGCCGAGCGGGTGTCCGCTCGCGTCGAATCCGTCCGTGACGCCGCCCAGGTACCAGATCGCGAAGGCCGCATAGCCTAGCGCCAGCAGAGCGAACAGGAGGTACAGATCGCGGTCACCCGGCGGCCTCGGCGGGGATGTCATGGCCTTCTATGCGGCCAATTCGCCGTGCTGCCCCGGCAGACAGGGCACCAGCGCCTCGATTTCCGGCTTCAACGCCAGCATGAAACCGGCCAGGCGGGCGAGCAGCGCCTCCGGCGTCTGCGGCCGCGGCACCAGCTCCGTGAGCTGCGCCGACACTTCGCGCCCGTCGGTCGCCAGCAATCCTCCCGCGGTCCGGATCCGGTGCAGGACCCGCCGACGCGCCTCGGCCGATTCGCCGGTGAACGGCACCGAGCCTAGCACCGCCCGCAACGACAGGCGGTCCACATCGGTGCCTCGCTCGACCAGCCCGGTCACCGGGATGCCGAGGCAGCGGAACCCGAAGCGGAGCGGCATCTCTCCGTGCCGGCGGACGATGCGGCCGTCGGCGGCCAGATGCAGCGCGCCGATCTCCCACGGCGGGGCTGGCTCGTGCTCCAGGAACTCCAGCACCGCGCGAACCCGCTCCAGCCCCTCGGACATCGTTTCTTCCCCATCGCCGTACGCTTTCGGCGGTTCCGGTATAGGGCGCCGGACTTAAGGGGCGGTAAAGTACGGCTTCGCAACCCTGCGGCGAGCACATCGGTCCGAGGCTACTCGGCGGCCATCCGCGGTGGCGGCGCGGGACCGGTTTCGGGCGCCGCGGTCGTGGGCAGGCCGCGCCACCGTCGGTGCCACTGCCGCAGATTGAGCTGAAGCATCAGGGCGGACGGGGTCACCAGCAGGGTCAGCACGGTCGCGAAGCCGAGCCCGACCCCGATCGCCGTGGCGAGCTGCACCCACATCGCCGTCGACGGTGCGCCGATCGAGACCTCCCGGGTGAAGAAGTCGATATTCATCTGGAGCATCATCGGCAGCAGGCCGAGCGCCGTCGTCACCGAGGTCAGCAGCACGGGGCGCAGCCGCTGCGCGCAGGTTCGGACGATCGTCTCCGCCGATTCGCCCAGCCGGCTGCGGAGGTGGTCGTAGGTGTCGATCAGGACGATGTTGTTGTTCACCACGATGCCGGCCAGCGCGATCACGCCGATGCCGCTCATGACGATGCTGAAGGGCTGGCCGATCAGCAGCAGGCCCAGCAGCACGCCGACCGTCGACATGACCACCGCGGTCAGCACCAGGGCGGCGTTGTAGAAGCTGTTGAACTGCGTGACCAGGATCATGGCGATCAGGAACAGCGCCACCACGAAGGCCTTCTGCAGAAAGGCCGCGGCCTCCCGCTGTTCCTCGTCCTCGCCCTTGAAGGTGACCTCGACACCCGCCGGCAGTTCCGCCTCCTCGGCGAGCCAGGCCCGGATCTCCTGCACCTTGTCGTCGGCCAGTACCCCGGGATCGACGTTCGCGCGTACGAACGCCACCCGCTGCCCGTCGGCGCGGCGCAGGAGGCCGGTCCGCGGTTGCGGTGTCCGCTCGACGAAGTTCGCAATCGGCACCAGCCCCTTGGCGGTCTGGATGCGCAACTCGTCCAGGCGATCGACACCGCGGTCGGCGGTTGGGAACCGGACCACGATGTCGATCTCGTCGTCGCTGCCGTCGGGCCGGTACGTGCTGATGATCAACCCGTTGGTGACCAGTCGCACCATCTGGCCGACCGCGGTTACGTCGGCGCCGAACTTGGCCGCCTGGGCCCGGTCCACGGACATCCGCCATTCGATTCCCGGCAGCGGCAGGCTGTCGTCAACGTCGCGCAGCCCGGGCATGCCGTCGAGATACGCCCGTACCTGCCGCGTCGCCTGCTCGAGGCTGGCGGGGTCGGCCGCGGAGACCTGCACATGGATCGGCTTGCCGACCGGCGGCCCGTTTTCCTGCTTGCGCGTCTCGACCAGGATGCCGGCGAGGCCGGCCGTGCGCGCCCGGATGTCGGCCAGGATCGCGTCCGCCGGGCGCCGCGCCTGCCAGTCGGCGAACTCCAGTGTGATCGTGCCGATGATGTCCTCGGCCTCGTCGTCGCGCACCTCGCGATTGCCCGCCAGCGTGTAGACGCTGGCGAACTCGCCGCGTTCGGCCTGGAGCCGCAGAACCTCGCGCTCGACCTCGGCGACCAGCGCGTCCTTCTCGGCAACCGACAGGTTGCCGCGGCCGTGGATCTGCAGGACCGCCAGGTTCGGTTCGCCCTGCGGGAAGAACTCGACACCTTTGCCGAAGGCGCCGTACAGGGTCCAAGAGCCGACCAGCACGACCACCGCTGCGATGAGAATCTTGCCGGGGTGCCGCAACGCCCGGCTCAGCATCCGTGCATAGAGGCCGGTGAAACCACGCAGCTCCCGCAGGTCGCCGGCCTCGGAGCCGGCGATCGCCTTCATCGTCGCGGCGTCGGACGCGCTCGGTCGGCCGAAGATCGCCCCGAGCACCGGCACGAAGATCAGCGCGGTCACGAGGGACGCGGTCAACGTCGCCAGCAGCGTGATCGGCAGGAACTTCATGAATTCGCCGACCACGCCCGGCCAGAACAGCAGCGGCAGGAAAGCGGCCAGAGTGGTGGCCGTGGACGAGATGATCGGCCAGGCCATGCGCTGGACCGCCATACGGTAGGCGTCGCGCGGGCGCAGCCCCTCCAGCATCTTGCGGTCGGCGAATTCGGTCACGACGATGGCGCCGTCGACCAGCATGCCGACAGCCAGGATCAGGCTGAACAGCACGACCATGTTGACCGTCAGTCCGCCGGCGTACAGCACAAGGATCCCGGCCAGGAACGAGGCCGGGATCGCCACGCCGACCAGCAGGCCTGACCGCAGCCCCAATGCGCCGACGACGAAGATCATGACCAGCAGGACCGCGCTGATCACGTTGTTCTGCAGGTCGCCCAGCATGGTGCGGATAAAGGACGACTGATCCTGCGTGTACTTGACCTGTACCGCCGGCGGCCACCTGGTACGCTGGGCTTCGACCAGCGTGCGGACCGCCTCGATCGTGCCGATGATGTTCTCGCCGGTGCGCTTCTTGACCTCGAGCGTCACCGCCGGCTTGCCGTCCACCCGGGCGACCGTCTGCCGGTCCTTGAAGTGGCTGCGCAACTCGGCGACGTCCCGCACCCGCACAACGGCGTCGCCGTTCACCTTCAGCGGCAGGTCCAGGATGTCGGCCGCGGTCTCGATCAGGCCCGGGACCTTGATCGCGAACCGGCCGCGCCCGGTGTCGAGCGCCCCCGCCGCGACCAGCCGGTTGCTGCGGCCGACGAACTCGATCACCTGCTGCGCGTCGAGCCGGTAGCTCTCCAGCTTCATCGGATCGATCACGATCTCGACCAGCTCCTCGCGGTCGCCGCCGATCGTCACGTCGAGCACCGGCGGCAGAGCGCGAAGGTCGTCGCGGAGCTGACGCGCCAGGGTCAGCAGGGTGCGCTCCGGCACGTCGCCGCTGAGCGTCACCGTCAGCACGGGGAACAGGCTGAAATTGACCTCGTGGACGCGCGGCTCGTCGGTCTCCTCCGGCAGTTCCGGCTCGGCGAGATCGACTTTTTCGCGGACGTCGAGCAGCGCCTGCTCGGCATCGAAGCCGGCCTCGAACTCCAGGACGACGTTGGCGCCGCCCTCATAGGCCATCGCCCGCATCTCTTTGACGCCCTCGATCGCCCGCAGCTCGACCTCCATGGGACGGACCAGCAGGCGCTCGGCATCCTCCGGCGAGATGCCCTCGTGGGTCATCGACACGTAGATGATCGGGATGTCGATGTCCGGGCTGGATTCCTTCGGGATCGTGACATAGGCGTACAGGCCCGCCACCAGCAGCAGCGCGAAAGCGGTCAGGACCGTGCGGGCGCGGTCGAGTGCGGCGCCGATCAGAGCGTTCACGACGCGGTCTCCGCGGTCACCGGTACCGGCGCGACGCGCTCGCCGTCCTTGACGAAGGCCTGTCCGACCGTGACCAGCGTCGCCCGTTCGGGCAGCCCGGCCAGCCAGACGCCTTCGGGCGTCTCGCCGAGGATGCGTACCGGCGCGAACCGTGCCACGTCGCCCTCCGTCAGCAGCTTGACGCCGATCCGGCCATCGTCGGCCAGGGTCAGCAGGGCCGGCGATACCAGGTGCGCGCGCACGGTGCGGCCCGGCAGCACCAGCTCGGCGGTCAGCCCCTCGCGGATGCGTCGGTCGGGATTGTCGGCCTCCAGCTCGATGCGGAAGGTGCGCGTATCGGGGTCCGCGGTCGTGGCGATATAGCGGACCGTCGCATCCAGCGTATCGCCGGTGACGAGACGCACCCGTGCCGGCATGCCGACCTCGACGGTGCCGACATCGGCCTCGGCGACGTCTCCGAGCACCAGAATCGGGTCCAGATCGACGATCGTTGCGATCTCGTCGCCCCGCTGCACGAAGTCTCCCAGTTCGACCGCACGTCGCTCCAGCACGCCCTCGAACGGCGCGCGCAGGATCGTGGAGGCGATGTCGACCTCCACCTGTTTGAGCAGGGCGCGCGCCTGGTCGAGCAGGGCGCGGTCCTGGGCCAGCGCGGTTCGGGCGCGATAGCCCTTTTCGGCCAGTTGTGCGCTCGCCTCGTAAACGGCCTGCCGCTGCGCCACCAGCGCCCGCGCCTCCGCAAGGCGCGCCTCGCGGTCCTTGAGCGCAATCCGGGCGATCCGGTCGCCTTTCCGCAGCACCGCGCCCTCGGCGGCGAAGATCTCGGCGATCGGGCCCTCCGTCTCGGCGCGCAGGTCGACGCGCCGCACCGCCTGGGTGCGCCCGGTCAATGTGATCCGGACCGTGTGATCGTGCGCGGTGAAGGTTTGCACCCGGACTTGCGGCAAGGCCGCGGCGGGCGGCACGGTTGCGCTCGTCCGGGTCTCGGCCGGCGCGCCGGAGCTGCCTACCTGACCGGACAGAATCCATCCCGTCGCAGCGACCGCGATCACCAGCGCGGTGATGACCGAGCGTTTCATGGCGGGTGATCCTTCCTGGGCGGCATCGGGCCGGCCACTACTCGGCGGCGTCGGCGGTCGGAGTGCGTTCGGAGACGGTGCGGATCAATTCGGGGCCGTGCTGCTCGATGTAATCGGCGGCAGCGGCATACATAGCCTCGGCGAGGCCGGTCACGAACTTCCGCCCCGGCGGCTCCGCCGTGGCGTGGCAGGCGCGGATCCGGTCCACCGCGCTGCGATACCAGCCCAGCCTTTCGTCCATCCGGTGGCGCAGCAGCTCGGGCGGCAGCAGCTCGGCGAACCACGCCACGAACACCCATTCGGAGCGACAGCGATCCGGGGCCGGGGGCTCCGCCAGCGCGGCGCGAAACGCTACCCGGCCGGCCGCCGTGATGCTGTACACCTTGCGGCGTGGCCGGCCCGGCTCGGTGACGTCGCGCACCGTCGCCAGACCTTCTTCGCAGAGCCGTGCCAGCGCCGGGTAGATCGAGCCGAAGCCGGCATCGAAGAAGTAGCTGTACGGCCCTTCCTCGAACAGCTTCTTGATCTCGTAGCCGGTGGCCTCGCCGTGCAGGAGCACTCCGAGGCAGGCGGTCTTGACATCCATCATGGGGCTCGGAC
This sequence comes from uncultured Alphaproteobacteria bacterium, assembly GCA_964625225.1. Classification (GTDB taxonomy): domain Bacteria; phylum Pseudomonadota; class Alphaproteobacteria; order JAJUGE01; family JAJUGE01; genus CAZVAR01. The sequence goes on from CAZVAR010000031.1 coordinate 22,704, forward strand.
GGTTCGGTCGGGGCCGGGCCGGCATATATCGGACCGATGCACGCCCATATATCGATCCGATAGTGCCGCGACAAGGATTCTGTCGCGCATCGCTGCCTGTACGGGCGCGTTGTGGCGTCAATTTCCCTGTCGTGCCGGCGCGCGCCTGTGGTAGTCGGCATACTCGAGCCTGCCCGCGCGGGGGCGGACCCGGCTGCGGCTCCGCTCGTTCCCGCAGTTGCGGAACGGACCTGGGCTGGGGTCGTTGACGGCAGACCGCGGATATCGTCGAGCGGGCGCGCTTCGTCCCTGCGTCGCGTGCGAACCGGGGTTGGTGCGAGGCGTGCGGCTCGTCTATCATCGCCGTCGACCGCATCTCGGCGAAATTTCCAGCTCAGGTGAGAGACGATGGGACAGTTCGGGTTCGGCCAGTCGGTTCGCCGCGTCGAGGATGTCCGTCTGGTTACCGGCCGGGGCCGCTACACCGACGACATCACGCTGGGGCGACAGGCCTATGCCTATGTGCTCCGCTCGCCCTATGCGCATGCGCGAATCCGCGGCATCGACACGGCGGCGGCGAAAGCGGCGCCGGGCGTGCTGGCGGTACTGACCGGCGCCGATGTGGCCGCCGACGGGCTCGGGACCATCCCCTGCCTGGTGCCGCTCAAGAACAAGGACGGCTCGCGCATGGTAGCGCCGCCGCGTCCGCTACTGGCGCAGGAGGCGGTCCGGCACGTCGGCGACGCGGTGGCGATGGTCGTGGCCGAGAGCTTGGCCGAGGCGCGCGATGCGGCCGAGCTGGTGGAGGTCGACTACGAGATGCTGCCGGCCGTGACCGCCACCGCCGGGGCGCTCGCCGACGGCGCGCCGCAGGTCTGGCCGGAGGCGAAGAACAATGTCTGCTTCGACTGGGAGATGGGTGACCGTGCCGCGGTCGACGCCGCCTTCCAGCGTGCCGCCCACGTGACCCGGATCGAGCTGGTCAACAACCGGGTCGTCGTTAATTCGATGGAGCCGCGCGTCGCGATCGGCGACTACGACCGGAACGACGACAAATACGTCCTCTACACCTCGAGCCAGGGTGTGCACGGGCTGCAGCGCCAGCTCGCCGGCCAGATCTTCAAGGTGCCGAACCAGCGCGTCCGCGTCGTCACCCGCGACGTGGGCGGCGGCTTCGGCATGAAGATATTCCTCTATCCCGAGCAGGCGCTGGTGGTCTGGGCGGCCAAGAAGATCGGCCGGCCGGTCAAGTGGGTCAGCGATCGTGCCGAGGCCTTCACCAGCGACACGCAGGGGCGCGACCATGTCACCACCGCGGAGCTTGCGCTCGACGCGGACGGCAGGTTTCTCGGCATGCGGGTTTCGACGGTGGCCAATCTGGGGGCCTACCTGTCCAATTTCGGGCCGTTCATCCCGACCATGGCCGGGGCCAAGATGTACGCCGCCGTCTATACCTGCCCGGCGATCGTGTTCTCGGTGAAGGGCGTCTTCACCAACACCGTTCCGGTGGATGCCTATCGCGGCGCCGGGCGGCCCGAGGCCGCCTACTGCGTCGAGCGCCTCGTGGATGCCGCCGCGCGCGAGATGGGCCTGTCGCCGGCCGAGATCCGGCGCCGCAACTTCATCCCGCCGGAAGCGATGCCCTACACGACCGCGCTCGGCGCCGAGTACGACAGCGGCGACTTCCGCCGGAACATGGAGGACGCCATGAAGGCGGCCGACTGGGACGGCTTCGAGGCACGGCGGCAGGAGGCGGCGCGGCGCGGCAAGTATCGCGGCATCGGCCTCGCTACCTACATCGAGGCCTGCGGCGGCGGCATGGACGAGAATGCCACCATCACCTTCGACGAGGCCGGCCACGTCACGGTTCATGTCGGCAGCCAGTCGAACGGCCAGGGCCACGAGACCGCCTATGCCCAGCTCGTGGCCGACCGGCTCGGCTTGCCGATCGAGCAGATCACCATCTTCCAGGGCGACAGCGACCGCTACAATTTCGGCCGCGGCACCGGCGGCAGTCGCGCCCTGGCGGTCGGCGGCTCGGCAGTGCTCCGCGCGACGGAGAAGGTGATCGAGACCTGCAAGAAGATCGCCGCACGCCAGCTCGAGGCCGCGGAAGAGGACATCGAGTTTGCCGACGGTAAGTTCATCATCGCCGGCACCGACCGGACGGTCACCCTGACCGAGGTCGCCAGGGCCTCCTACATGCCGCAGAAGGTTGACATCGACGAGGTTCGCCCTGGCATCGACGAGACCGCGCGCTTCATGCCCAAGGAGGCGACCTACCCGAACGGCTGCCATGTCGTGGAGCTCGAGATCGACCCCGATACCGGCACGGTCTCGGTCGAGCGCTTTACCGTGGTCGACGATTTCGGGCGCGTGATGAACCCGATGATGCTGGCCGGCCAGGTTCATGGCGGCATCGCCCAGGGTATCGGCCAGGCCCTGCTGGAGCGGACCGTCTATGATGAGGAGTCGGGCCAGCTCGTGACCGGCTCCTTCATGGACTACACGATGCCGCGCGCCGACGATCTGCCGAACATCGCGTTCGCCTACAACGAGATCCCCTGCACCCGCAATCCGCTCGGAGTCAAGGGCGCGGGCGAGGCGGGCGCGATCGGTGCACCGCCGGCGGTGATCAACGCCCTGGTCGACGCACTGTCGCCGCTCGGCGTGCGTCATGTCGACATGCCGGCGACCCCGGAGCGTCTCTGGCGCATCATCCGGGAGCGACGGCAGGCGGCGTGACCTCCCCCTTCCCGGGCGACGCCCAGGAACGGGCGGACCTGCTCGACGAGGTGTGCCGTATCGCCCGCGAGGCCGGGGCGATCATCCTGCCCTATTATGCCGACCCGGACCTGGTGACGCAGAAGAAGGCGGACGCGTCGCCGGTCACGGCGGCCGACCACGCCGCCGAGGAGCGGATCGTGGCCGCCTTGGCCGCGATGACGCCGGAGATCCCGGTGGTCGCGGAGGAACTGATCGCCGCGGGTCACGTGCCGGATATCGGCGGCGGCCGCTTCTGGCTGGTCGATCCGCTCGACGGGACCAAGGAGTTCGTCCGCAAGATCCCGGAGTTCACCGTGAATATCGCTCTGGTCGAGGAGGGCCGCCCAGTGCTCGGTGCCGTCTATGTGCCGGCCGCGGATGCGCTCTATGCGGGAGCCGGGCCGGGCACCGCCTTCATGGAGACCGCTCGGGACGGCCGCCGGCCGATTCACGTCCGTCCCATCGATCCCTGTGCCATCACGGTGGCAGTCAGCCGCACCTACGGCGCCGGTGTGCAGCTCAGCCGGTTTCTGGAGCGCTACCGCGTCCGGGAGCAGATTCAGATGGGCAGCTCCGTCAAATTCTGCCTGATTGCCCGTGGTACGGCCGACGTCTATCCCCGCTACGGCGGTTCCAGCGAATGGGACACTGCCGCCGGCCATGCCGTGCTGAACGCCGCGGGCGGCTCGGTACGCGAGGCCGAAGGGGACCGCGAGCTGGTCTACGGCAAGCCGGCCTTCGCCAATCCGAACTTCATCGCCTGGGGCGGGCGGAGTTGGGAGGTTTGAACTCCCGAGACCTTCGGGGCGGCCGAGCGGAACGATGATGACGCCCGGGCTGTCGGTGGCGGATACGGATCCTGGGGCATGAGATCCGGCGCCACCGGAAGCGTGTCGGCCGGGCCGCCCACGGCGTCGGATGCGGTCGCGGACGCGCTGTGCGACGTCGGTGCGATCGACGACAGTGGCGGCCGGACCGCCCCGCCGCAGCGAACGGATAATCGGCCGCCGCCGATCGCGGAGCGTAGCGAAGCACAGTAGTGTCGTGGACACGCCCGCCTCCCCGGATATCGTTCGTCGGGCACACGATGCCGGCGGTGCGGGCGAAATCGCGCTCCGGCCCGACCTTCCGGGCGTGAGCGAGGGAGCGGCATGACATGAAGGGCGATATGATCGAAGGCGATCGGACGGTTGCCGTCACTCGGCCGGAGGCCGGCTTCGTCGCCGCGGACCGGATGCAGATCCCGGGCAAGGTTGGTCGGTTCCGTCTGCGCGCCGGCAGGGTCGTGGAGTTCCGCGCGCTTTGCGAGATGCGGGTGACGCTGACCGCGATGCGCCCGGCGGTGCCCGCCGTCACCGGAGGCGCTGCGCTTGCCTGAGCCGGGTGCCCCGTCCTTGATCCGGCGTGCGGACGATGCGGCGCTGGCCGAGGCGGCCGAAGTGCTGCGGCGCGGCGGCCTCGTCGCCTTCCCGACGGAGACCGTGTACGGACTCGGCGCCGATGCCACGGACGATCGCGCCGTGGTGCGCGTATTCGAGGCGAAGGGGCGTCCGCGCTTCAATCCGCTGATCGTGCATGTCGCATCGCCGGATGCCGCGGCGGAGGTAGCCGCGTTCGACGCCCGGGCGCGGGAGCTCGCGGCACGATTCTGGCCGGGACCGCTGACCCTCGTACTTCCGCGCTCGTCCGGCTGCCCGGTGTCGCTGCTGGCGAGCGCCGGTCTCGACACCGTCGCCGTCCGGATCCCCGACCATCCCGTGGCGCTGGCCCTGTTCCGGGCGACCGGTCGCCCCGTCGTCGCCCCCAGCGCCAACCGTTCCGGGGCGGTCAGCCCGACCACCGCCGCGCATGTGGCGGAAAGCCTCGGCGACGCCGTCGATCTGATCCTCGATGGCGGCCCCTGTCGGATCGGCATCGAGTCGACCGTGCTGGATCTCTCCGGCCCGCGGCCGGTATTGCTGCGGCCCGGCGGCATCACAGCGGAGGCGCTGGAGCGGCTGCTCGGCCCGCTCGACCGCCCGGCCGGCGAGGTCGTCGGCGATGCCGCCCGGCGGTCGCCCGGCATGCTGAGCCGGCACTATGCGCCGGACCGGCCGCTGCGGCTCGGGGCGACCGCGGCGGAACCCGGCGAGGCGCTGCTGGCCTGCGGCCCGAACCCG
>CAZVAR010000032.1:0-27156 GCA_964625225.1 uncultured Alphaproteobacteria bacterium
GGCCGTCGGGCAGCACGACCTCGAGCCCGAGCACGAGGTCGCGGGCATTGCCGTAGCGCAGCGTGTTGATGCCGCCGGCATTGGTGGAGAGATTGCCGCCGATCTGGCAGCTCCCCTCCGCACCGAGACTGAGCGGAAACAGCCGGTCCGCCTCGGCCGCCGCCTGCTGGACGGTCTGCAGGATGCAGCCGGCCTCCACGGTGATGGTGTAGTCGAGCGGGTCGACCTCCCGGATCCGGTTCATCCGCGACAGGCTGAGGACGATCTCGTCGCCGCGCTCGAACGGCACCGAGCCGCCGACCAGGCTGGTGTTGCCGCCCTGCGGCACGATCGCGATGCCGGCGCGGGCGCAGGCGCGGACGACGGACGCGACCTCCTCGGTCGAGGCCGGGCGGACCACCATCGGCGTGCGGCCGCGATAGAGCCCGCGCAGCTCCGAAAGGTGCGGCGCCATGGCCTCGGCGTCGGTCGTGTACCCCTTCGGTCCGACGATCCGGCGAATCTCGTCGAGCACGGACTCGGGGACGGGGGCGACGGCGTTCATGGGCGGCGGTCCTGACCCGGCGCGGGAAGAGCGAACCGCTTCGATGTAGCCCAGCGGCCCGGACGCGGCAAGAACCGGACGCACGGGACGGGTTGACGGCGGCCGGAGCGCAGGCGTAAAACCCGTCCCACGTGGTGATTTGTCCGACCGGATTGCGGCCACGTAAAACAAGCACGCTAAAAGGTCGTCGGCAGCATCCGCGCCTCGACCATCCGTCGGGGCGTCTTCTCGTCCCGCCGGTCCGGCGTCTCGTCCGGTCGCTGTCGACGAAGGCGGGATAGACATGACCAGCAGCACGACCGATCCGACCTCCTGGAGCGCCGTCACGCATCTCGTGCGCGGCGGCACGACGCGCACGCCGTTCGCGGAGACCAGCGAGGCGCTGTTCCTCAATTCGGGCTACGTCTACGCCACCGCCGAGGAGGCGGAAGCGGCGTTCGCGAACCGGATCGACCGCTACGTCTATTCGCGCTACGGCAACCCGACCGTCGCCATGTTCGAGGAGCGGCTGCGCCTCGTCGAGGGCGCCGAGGCGTGTCGCGCCACGGCCAGCGGCATGGCCGCCGTGTTCGCTGCGCTGGCCTGCCAGCTCCAGGCCGGCGATCGGGTGGTGGCGGCCAGGGCGCTGTTCAGCTCCTCGCTCTACATCCTCAACGAGCTGCTGCCGCGGTTCGGCGTCCGGGCGGAGCTGGTGGACGGCGCCGATCTCGGGCAGTGGGAAGCGGCGCTGGCCAGCCCGGCCGCCTGCGTCCTGCTGGAGACCCCGGCCAACCCGACGCTGGAGATCATCGATATCCCGGCGGTCTGCCGCATGGCGCGGCGGGCCGGGGCGCGGGTGATCGTGGACAATGTGTTCGCCACGCCGCTGCTGCAGCGGCCGCTGCAGCTCGGCGCGGACGTCGTCGTCTACTCGGCCACCAAACACATCGACGGCCAGGGCCGCAGCCTCGGCGGCGCGGTGCTGGGCGACCGCGCCTTCGTCGCCGACCGGCTCGTTCCCTTCCTGCGCCACACCGGCCCGGCCATGAGCCCGTTCAATGCCTGGCTGCTGCTGAAAGGGTTGGAGACGCTGGAGCCGCGGATGCGCCGGCACTGCGCGAACGCGCTGGCGGTGGCCCGCTTCCTGGAGGAGCAAGGGGACGCGTTCGTCCGGGTGATCTATCCGGGCCTCGCCTCGCACCCGCAGCACGCGCTGGCGGAACGGCAGATGGCCGGCGGCGGCACCGTGATCGCCTTCGAGCCGGTCGGGGGAAAGGCGGCGGCGTTCCGGTTCCTGAACGCGCTCCGGCTGATCGACATCTCCAACAATCTCGGCGATGCCAAGAGCCTGATCTGCCACCCGGCGACGACCACGCACCAGCGTGTCCAGGCCGAGGAGCGGGCGCGGCTCGGGATCAGCGACGGCTTGCTGCGACTGTCGGTCGGGCTGGAGGATCCGGCCGATCTGATCGCGGACCTCGCCGCCGGAATCGAGGCCGCGCGCGGCTGAGCGCAATGGCCGCGGTTGAGGCGCTGCGGGCGAATCCCTACTATATCCTTCGCGCGCCCGGCCCTCTCGCGGCCGCGGCGCCGGGGAATGTCGGGCCATGTACAGCAAGACCACGCGCTCGGTGACGGTGACCGTGACGCCGGAATATCTGGAGGATCAGTCGAAGCCGGACGAGAGTCACTTCGTCTGGGCCTATCACGTCACGATCGAGAACAAGGGTGAGGTCACGCTGCAGCTCCTGAACCGCTACTGGCGGATCGTCGACGGCTCGGGGCGGGCGCAGGAGGTGCGCGGCCCCGGGGTGGTCGGCGAACAGCCCGTCTTGCGGCCGGGGGAGAGCTTCGAATATACGAGCGGGACGCCCCTCTCGACCCCCTCCGGATTCATGGTGGGTGCGTACCAGATGACGACGATGGACGGCAGCCGGTTCGAGGTCGCGATTCCCGCCTTCTCGCTCGACAGTCCGCACGTCCGCCGCTCCATCCACTAGCCGCGCCCTGCGGGGACGCAGGAAACCGGCCCGCGCCGAACACGAAAGGAAGAGTTCCTTGTCTACGACGCCCATCGACCTGAAGCGGGCCCAGAAGGAAAGCTTGCGCGACGAGGCGCGGCCCGGCGATGCCCTGTCCCGGCCGTCGCGTGCCGAGGCGGAGGACGCCGTCCGCGTGCTGATCCGATGGTGCGGCGACAATCCGACCCGCGACGGGCTCCTCGACACGCCGGGCCGCGTCGTGCGCGCCTGGGAGGACTGGTTCGCGGGGTACAAGGAGGACCCGCGCGACATGCTGCAGCGGACCTTCGAGGAGGTCGAGGGCTACGACGAGATGATCCTGCTCCGGGACATCCGCTTCGAGAGCCACTGCGAGCACCATATCGCGCCCATCATCGGCAAGGCGCACGTCGCCTACATCCCGGAAAACCGGGTGGTCGGCATCTCCAAGCTCGCCCGGGTGGTTGAGGTCTATGCGAAGCGCCTGCAGATCCAGGAAAAGATGACGGCGCAGATCGCCAATACGCTCCAGGACGTGCTGCGGCCGCGCGGTGTCGCCGTCGTGCTCGAGGCGGCGCACGAGTGCATGTCGACGCGCGGCGTCTACAAGCCCGAGATCATCACGGTGACCAGCCGCATGCTGGGCGAGTTCCGCAATAACGAGGCCACGCGCCGGGAGTTCCTCGCGATCATCGGCAAGCCGCGGATCGAGACCTGACGCCGCAGCGGACCCCGGTCCGGGCCGGCGGCGGGCGTCCCGAAGCGCCGCGGCCGCCGCGCGGCCGGGATCGTGCGGACGAGGCGCGAGCGCCGGCGTCGAGGAGCGGTCGATGAGCGGACGGGGGCGATCCCGAACGGGGCCATGAGGCGCCGCCCGGCACCGGGCTGACGCAAAAGCATGCGCGGGGTACCGGAATCGCAGCACCGTTCTGTCCGGCTCCCGATTATATTTCCCGCGTGCCGTCCGGCCCCGGGACAGCCATACGCGCATGCTCTCCGTTTGGCATCGCCTGCCCAAAGGCACCAAACAGCGCATCACGCGGTCCTGGTACGACCTCGTCTCGCGCCTCGACCCGGACGGCGACATCCTGTTCCTCAATCACGGCTACGCGCCGCTCGACCCGGATGCGCCGCCGCTCGCGCTCGACCCGCAGGACGAACGGAACCGCTACCCGGTCCAGCTCTACCATCACGTCGCCGGCGCGGTGGATTGGGCGGGACGGGACGCGCTGGAGGTGGCATGCGGCCGCGGCGGCGGGGCGGACTACGTCATGCGCCGCTTCCGCCCGTGCACGCTGGTCGGGCTCGACTACGCCGTGAATGCGGTCGAGTTCTGCGGCCGCCGCTACCGGGCCGACGGCCTGACCTTCCGGGAAGGCGACGCGCTGGCGCTGCCCTTCCCCGATGCGAGCCTCGACATCGTGCTGAACGTCGAGGCCTCGAACTCCTTTCCCGGCAAGGCGGCCTTCTTCCGCGAGGTGACGCGGGTGCTGAAGCCCGGCGGCCACTTCCTGTTCGCCGATTATCGCCGCCGCGGCCGGATCGAGCGTCTGCGCCGCCAGCTCGCGGCCTCCGGGCTCGAGATCCTGCGCGAGGAGGACATCTCCGCCAATGTGCTGCGCGCCCTCGAGCTCGACGATGCGCGCAAGCGGCAGTTGATCGCGGACCATGTGCCGAAGCCGTTCCGGCGTCTGTTCGCCCGCTTCGCCTTTGTCCGCACCGGCGGCAACGACGAGCACGCCGCCTTCGCCCGCGGCGACAAGCTCTATCTCAGCGCGGTCCTGCGGAAGCCGGGCGGCTGACCGCGGCGGGCTCCGCGCCAGCCCGGCCTCCGGCGGCGCGCCGGGGGACCCGGGCGCCCCGCTCGGCCGCGTGCCGCCCCGCGCCCTACTTGAACGTCGAGATCGCCGTCTCCTTGCCGGTGATGAACTCCAGCAGCGCCGGCTTGCCCGCCTGCGTCTGCTCGATGCCGCGCCGGATCGCCGGGACGATCTCGGCCGGGTCCGTCACCCGCTCGCCGTAGCCGCCGAAGGCGCGGGCCATGGCGGCATAGTCTCCGGAGATGTCGGTGGCCCGGTACTTCTCGGTCGAGACCTGCATGATCGGGATCTCGATCGCCATCGAGAAATTGTTGAGCAGGATCGACAGGATCGGGATGCGCTCGCGCACCGCGGTCTCGAAGTCCATGCCGGTGAAGCCGATCGCCGCGTCGCCCCAGACATTGATGCAGAGCTTGTCCGGACAGGCGAGCTTGGCGCCCATCGCGAGGCCGAGACCGTAGCCGAGCTGGGTGGTCTTGCCCCAGCCGAGATAGGACAGCGGCGTCGTCGAGACCCAGAACGGCGAGAGCTGGTCGCGCGGGCTGCCGGCGTCGTGGGTGATGATCGTGTTGGCGCGATCGACCGTGTTGTGCAGGTCCCACAGAACCCGGTAGGGCGACAGCGGCGTGTCGTTCGAGGTCAGCTTCGGCATCCACTGCGCCAGCCATTCCTCGCGCACCGCGGCGATCTCCCGCGCCACGCCGTGCGGGTCGCGGGGCTCACCCACCAGCCGCTCGACCTCGGCGCAGAGAGCCTGGAGCGTCAGATCGGCGTCGCCGACGAGGCCGAGCGCGGCCGGCACGTCCTTGTTCAGGTCGTTGGCGTCGAGCGTGGCGTGCAGGATCGTCTTCCCCTTCGGCATGGCGACGCCGAAATTGGTCTCGGTAAAGCTGCAGCCGATGCCGAAGATCAGGTCGGCGTTCTGCAGGAAATGATGCACCGGCTTCGGCACCGCCCGGCCGCCGGAGCCGAGGGCGAGCGGATGGTCCTCGGGGAAGGCGCTCTTGCCCTGCAGGCTGGTGGTCACTGGGGCGGCCAGCAGTTCGGCGAGGCGCTTCAGCGGCGCCCAGGCCTGCGCGTAATGCACGCCCTGGCCGGCATAGATCACCGGCCGCTTCGCCGCGACCAGCATGTCGGCCGCCTTGCGCACGTCCGCGGGGTCGGGGCCGCAGCGGGTGGAGAAGACCGGGCTGTAGTCCAGGCCGTCGATCTCCTCCGCGAACACGTCGGAGGGGATCTCGACCAGCACCGGGCCGCCGCGGCCGTTGCGCAGCCGGGTGAAGGCGCGGCGGAAGACGTTGGGAATCTCCTTCGCCGCGGTGAGCGGCTCGGCCGACTTGGTGACGGTCGCCATGCTGATGGTCGAGTTGAAATTGGGCTGCACATGCGCGATCCGGCGCGGATAGCCCATCGGCAGCACCAGCACCGGCACCGACTCGCCATAGGCCTGCGCCACGCCGCCGAAGGCGTTCTCGGAGCCCGGCCCGTGCTGCATCGCGAACACGCCGATCCGCTTGCCGCTGGACAGGCGCGAGATGGCGTCGGCCATGTGCAGCCCGACCCGCTCCTGCCGCACGATGATCGGGCGGATGTCGGCGCGGGCGGCGTATTCGAGCACGTGGTTGACGGGGTAGCCGATGATGATCTCGACCCCCTCGCGCTTCAGGATCTCGGCAATGGCTTCGGCGGCTTTCATGAGGCTTCCTCCGGGCGGTGGGCGCCTATCCTGCCGGCAGGCGGTGCTGGGTGGCAAGGTGCGTCGTCGCGGCGCCGCGATCACGGCCGGGCGCGACGGGGCGCTGCGGGACAGGCCGGAGCGGCCGGCGGCAAGGACCCGGCGCAGCAGGCGGCTCCCGGCGGCCGGGGCGATCGCCGGCGGAGCGGCATCAGTCCAGGACGACCTCCTCCCGCGCCAGCCAGATCGGCGAGCGGGCATGGTCGATGAAGCGGCGCTCGTCTTCCAGCAGGATGCGCCCGGCCTCGCGCGCCGCCGGGTCGCGGCCGGCGGCGCGGAAATCCTCCTCGCTCGCATAGTAGAGTTCGGCGATGCCGTCGAACGGCTCGGGCGCGCCGCGTGCGCGGCGCAGGCCGAGGGATAGATCGTCGGGCAGGGTGTGCGCCTGCACGTAGCGCCGGATGCGCAGGGCCGCCGCGTGCCGGCGCACCAGGGGCCCGTGGACGTTGCGCCAATAGTCCTGGAACTGCGCACGGTCGAGATGCGGCAGGCGGTGCAGGCAGTAGACGATCTTGATCATAGGCGGCCTCCTCCATCGACTTTGGCACGGCGTGCCGGCCCGGCGGAACGCCACCGGCGGCGCCGGGTGCTGGACATAGGACTATTTTCACGATAACCTGTCTGCCTGGATGTCGTTCGGAGCACCGTGCCCGGACCCGCTCGCCACCCGGCATCCCATCGGCCCCCCATGCTCACCCAGGAACCCCCCAGAAACCCCCAGGAACCCCCATCGACCCCCATGCCGTCATCCCCGGGGCGCCGGCGCGTCGAGCCGTGCCGCGCAGGCCGGGAGCGCGCGCCGCGTTGCGGACGGCCGTTGACGGTCGAACGGGCCGATCCCCGTCCGCCGCCTTCGCTCCATCCGCGGTTCATGCTATTCCTCGACCGAACGCAACGTCACGGGACATCGCCATGACCGTCCTTCGCGGTCGCCAGTTCTTCATGAATCCGGGGCCGACCAACATCCCCGATCGGGTGCTGCGCGCGATGGCCCGCGCCCCGCTCGATTTCGTGCAGAAGGATTTCAGGGCCATCGCCGAGGAGTGCGTCGAGGGGCTCAAATCCGTCTTCCGCACCGAGCAGACGATCGTCGTCTACAACGCCTCCGGGCACGGCGCCTGGGAGGCGGCGCTGGTCAACATCCTGTCGCCCGGCGACCGGGTGCTGGTGCTGGACAGCGGCTATTTCGCGCAGAACTGGGCGGCGATGGCGCAGGCGCACGGCGTCGAGGCGGAGATCCTGCCGGGCGACTGGCGCAAGGGGGTCGATCCCGCCGCGGTCGAGGCACGGCTTGCGTCCGACCGGGCCCGCGACATCAAGGCGGTGATGCTGGTCCACAACGAGACCTCGACGGGCGTGGCCAACCGCGCCGCTGACATCCGCCGTGCGATCGATGCGGCCGGCCATTCGGCGCTGTATCTCGTCGATACGATCTCCTCGCTCGGCTCGTTCGATTTCCGCATGGACGAGTGGCAGGTGGACGTCGCGGTCGGTGGCTCGCAGAAGGGTCTGATGCTGCCGCCGGGCATGGCCTTCACCGGCGTCTCGCAGAAGGCGCTGCACGCGACCCAGTCGGCCCGCTGCGCGCGCAGCTACTGGGACTGGCGGATCATGCTGACCGACGGCCGGCAGACCAGCTATTCCGGGACGGCCGGCGTCCACCTTTTCTACGGGCTGCAGGAATCGCTGCGGATGATCCGCGAGGAGGGGCTGGAGGCGATCTTCGCCCGCCACCATCGGCTGGCGGAGGCGACCCGCTGCGCGGTGCGCGCCTGGAACGCCGGCGGCGGCCCGGAGATCTACCCGACCGACCCGCGCGTGGAGTCCGACTCGCTGACCGCGGTGCTGATGCCGGAGGGGTACGACGCCGAGGCGGTGCGCCGCATCGCCCTCGACCGCTTCAACGTCAGCCTCGGCGGCGGCCTGGGCAAACTGAACGGCCGGCTGTTCCGGATCGGCCATATGGGCGACCTGAACGAGCCGATGCTGCTGGGCGCGCTCGGCGCGGTCGAGATGGCGCTCGGCCTGGCCGGGGTGCCGCACGGGCAGGGCGGCGTGCAGGCGGCGATGGCCTCGCTCGCCCGGGCCGCGGCCTGACCGCCATACCGCCCCGGAACGCAGCGGCGGAGCAGCGGCTCCGGCGGAGCGTTTCGACGGCAGCAGCGTTCTTCTATGGCCCCGACGGGGCACTGCCGGCAGGCGACCGGGACGGCGGCCCGGGGTGCCGGTGGCGAGCTGACCGACCGAGGAGGAATGCCATGCTGATCGTGACGACCGACGCCGTGGAGGGTCGGCGGATCGTCCGCTATCTGGGCGTCGTCAGCGGCGACGCGATCGTCGGCGCCAACGTCTTCCGCGACTGGTTCGCGAGCATCCGCGACATCGTCGGCGGCCGCGCCGGCGGCTACGAGAACGCGCTGCGCGGCGCCAAGGAACATGCGATGGACGACATGACCGAGGCCGCGCGCGCGCTCGGCGCCAATGCGGTGGTGGGTGTCGATCTCGACTACGAGGCCGTCAGCGACTCCATGCTGATGGTGAGCGTCAACGGGACCGCCGTCGTCTTGGAATAGGTTCTCGGGCGTGAGGCGGCGCGACACGGCCCCGGCCGGACCGGGGCGGGGCGCCGGCCGCAGCGCCCACTACGCGGGGAGGGGATCATGTGGCAGGAGTTCAAGGCGTTCATTGCGCGCGGCAACGTCATCGATCTCGCCGTCGGCATCATCATGGGGGCGGCCTTCACCGCCATCGTCAACTCACTGGTCAAGGACGTCATCATGCCGCCGATCGGCGTCATCACCGGCGGCGTCGACTTTTCCGAGCTCTATATCAACCTGAGCGGCGGCGACTACCCGTCGCTAGCCGCCGCCACCGAGGCCGGCGCCGCCACGATCAACTACGGCATCTTCATCAACACCATCATCAACTTCCTGATCGTGTCCCTGGCCGTGTTCATCCTGGTGAAGCAGATCAACCGCTTCCGGCGCCAGGAGGCGGAGGCCCCGTCGGCGCCGCCGGCCCCGACCCGTGCGGAGGAGCTGCTTGCCGAGATCCGCGACCTGCTGCGGCAGCCGCGGGCGTGATCCGGACGTAATCCGGGCGGGACGGCCCCGCCGTCGCCGGCCCGCCGCGGCCGGGCGTCGCCGCCTTCAGCGGTTCAGGAGGCGGCCGATCGTGTCGATCGCCTCCAGGCCCATCTCGCGGAAGTCGCCGAGCGAGCTCGCCTCGCCGGTCGTCTCCTGCGCGACGAAATTGACGCCGAGCACGACGATGCCCAGGCGGATCACCACCACGGCGATGAAGACCTTCAGGAACGCCTTGAGGATCGACTTCAGCATCACCCGGCACTCCCGCGCAACCCGGAAGGGAATTGCACGGAGAGTACCGGCGGTCCCTTAAGAAGGGTTGAAGGATGCCGCCCGGACTTCCGGCTGCGCCGAGCCCAGTCCCAGCGCCTCGCGGGTGCGGGGATCGACCTCGCCGTCCACGGCCAGGCCCTTGGCCTTCTGGAACTGCTTCACGGCCTTTTCGGTGCCCGGCCCGAACACGCCGTCCACTTTGAGCTTGTAGCCGGCAGCGATCAGCGCCTTCTGCAGAGCGATGACTTCGGCGCCGCGCATGAACGGCTTGGTCAGCACCAGCGTCTGGGGCTCCGGCGCGGCCGCGACGACGGGCGGCGCTCCGAGCGAATCGTGGGCGGCGATCGAGAAGGTCAGGCCGCCCTGCCCGATCTCGCTGTAGAAGACGCGGTAGGCCACCGTCTCGTTGCAGCGGCGCAGCGTCCAGTCCTCCTGCCACTTGCGGCTCTGGACGCTGCCGGCTTGCACCAGGGTGGGCTGCTGCACCACCGTTGCCTGGAGGAACTCCTTGTCCCTGCAGGCCGCGTCCTTCTTGTCGTCCGCCTCGAAGATCCGCCGCTGCGTCATCGCCTGTACGAGCTGCGAGGCGAGCGACTGTTCGAGGAAACGGGCCTTGGCATCCCCGGCCGCCGCCGGGCTGGCGGGCAGGAGAGCGGCGCCCAGCAGGGCTGTGGCGAGAACGACGGATGACGGCTTGCAGACGGATTTCGGCACCTTGACACCCCGCGAAACGGACAACACCGAGTGGTGCGGTATAGCCGAATCGGCGCGCGTGATCGAATCCTTCCTCACCGGCCGCCGCGCTTCAGCGAGGCGAGTCCGCGCGTGAAGCCGCGCAGCGAAACCGCTGTCGTGATCGTCTTCCGTTCCAAATCCTGGAAGGAGAGCTCCGCGACGAGTCCGGCCTTCATGGCCGACAGCAGGTCGGGTTCGAGCGGGACGTGGGCACGGCAGCCCTCGCGGTCGCAGAACTGCAGGGGAAAGGATCGCTGCTCGCCGGCGTCGATCCGCACGGTGATGCCGGGTGGCAGCAGGGTTCCGAGCGGAATCTTGAAGACGGCCATCGGCGGCCCGCTCGCGCCGGTGTATCCGACCGCGACGGTGGCTACCTGCCGGCCCGTTTCCGGAAGAAACAGCTTCTGGAAAATGAAGCAGCCTTTGACCTGCCGTTCCGGATCGCGCTCGCAGCCGCCGACCCAATCCTGGAACCGGCGGCCGATCTCGAGATCGGCGGCGCCGGCGCGCATTGCCGCGAGCAGGCCGACCGCCAACAGCACGCCGACGCTTCCGGCAACCTTACCGGCTCGGATTCCCCTCCGTTCCACCGCTCTTCCGCCCCGTCTCGGACCACCGCCCCCCGGACAGGGTGGCCGGCACGACGGCGGGCGTCAACCAGCGGCTTTCCGCCCGGCCGGCTCAGCCGGCGAGCGACTCGAAGAACGCGACGACCGGTGCGTAGAGCCCGTGGACCTGGTCGAACATTGCCGTGACGCTGCCGAGGATCGCGAGCCCGATGAAGGTGGCGATGAACACGTATTCCACGGCCGTCGCCCCGGAGCGGTCCTTCGTCAGCTTGCCGAGAAGCTTCGCCATGTCCGATTACCCCGCGATTGTCCGCGACCCGCAGCGTGCTTGCCAAGTCCTAACGAGTTCTATCGGATCTTGGTAAATTGCCGCATTCGCGCCGAATTCGCCGCGCAGGCGCCGAAACTCCCGCCGTCCGGCGACGGTGCTTGGCCCGCGGGGTCACGGCCGGGCGCCGCCACGCCCGCCCGATGGGGAGCAAGCCCCGGCGCCGACCGGATCGGCGGATCGTCCCCCGGGGCAGCACCGCGGGCTGCGGCGGGCGAGGGCCGGGTCCGGACGCTGGCCGCGTGCAGCGGCCGTGCCGCGACGGCATACCCCCGGGTCAGCATGTCGCCGGCCACCGGGTGATGCTGCGATCCGGCCAGACCCAGCACGTACCAGCAGACGATGCTGACGACGACGAGCTCGCCGCCGTCCTCGCCGATCGTCAGGAGCAGCCCGACGAGCCCGTCGGGCGCCAGCGCATGCAGCAGGTCCAGCCCGACCGCGACCAGGGCGAGAAGGGCCAGGAGCAGCAGCAGGCGGTTCGATACCCGACGCGCCGAAGGTGCTGCGCGCCAGTGTCCGGCGGCGACGAGGGCAAGGATGCACGCTCCGATGGCGAGCGCCACGAGGACCTCGGCATAAGCCTGGGCATAGTCGCCGAACCGGGCGAAGATCGGCCAGTCGGCGGCCATCGTCCGGCCGAGCTGCTCGTGCACCTTGAGGGCGTCGTCCACCAGGAGATAGAGGAAGATCGCGCACCAGGCGCCGTACAGCGGCTCCCGGTCGCGGGCCGCCAGCCAGGTCAGGCCCAGCGCGATCCAGTACAGCTTGACGTATTGGAACACCTCGGCATAGCCGCGATCCTGCGCGATCGAGTAGTCGCCATTGTGCAGCATCCCGACCGCGTACAGCACGTGCAGCCCGATGAAGGCCATGTCCGTGCCGAGGAGCGGAAGCAGGAGAAGCGTGTCGGGCTTGCGGCCCGGAAGCGCAGCCGCGCTCTCCCTGCCGTCGCCTGCGACCGGCCGGGGCCGGGGGGCGTGGGGGGCGCTGTCGGCCTCGCCGCTCGCTACGAACACCATCCTGGTGCTCCGGTCAGCCCTGTGTGACGATGACGTTACACGCAGGGGACCGGTGCGCCAACGGCGGCGGCGCTGCTCTTTATTTTCTTTTCGCCGATCAGTCCGCCGCGGCCATGGCCAGCATGTGTTGCACCATCTGCTCGGTCACGTTGCCGCCGGTCACGACCGCGACCGTCCGCCCGTCGTCGGGAACGCGTCCCGAGAGGAACGCCGCCGCCGCGACCGCGCCTGCCGGTTCCGCCAGCACCTTGGCCCGGAACAGGAGCGTGCGGAAGGCGCGCGCGATGTCCCGCTCGCCGACCAGCACGATCCCGTCGAGATAGCGCTGCAGGTGGCGGAACGGGAACGCACCCGGCCGCACCGCCGACAGGCCGTCGGCGATCGAGTCCCAATAGTCGATGGTCGTGGGCTCGCCCCGCTGCAGCGAGACGTAGGCGGCATTGGCCCGTTCGGGCTGCACGCCGATCACGGCCACGTCCGGGCGCCGCAGCTTGATCGCGGTGGCGATCCCGGCCGCAACGCCGCCGCTGCTGACCGGCACCAGCACGCGCTCGACCTCTGGCATGTCCTCGACGATCTCGAGGCCGATGCTGCCGTGCCCCATCGCGATCGGCGCCTCTTCCCAGGTATCGATCGCGGTCATGCCGCGCTCGCGCGCGATCCGCTCGACCATCGGCTGGCGCGCCAGCGCGTCGTTGCCGCAGAACACGACCTCGGCACCGTGGGCGCGCGTCGCCTCCACCTTGTAGGGGCTGGCGCGGTCGAGCATGACCACCGTGATCGGCACGCCCATCCGGGCCCCGGCATAGGCGAATCCCTGCGCGAAGTTCCCGGAGGAGGTCAGCACGACGCCTTTGGCACGCTGCTCGGGCGACAGCGCATTCAGCACCGCGCAGGCGGCACGCGGCTTGTAGGCGCCCGTAACCTGGAGGTTCTCGAGCTTCAGGAACAATCGCTCCCGCCCCACCTCCTCGGATGTCCGGGCCAGCGGCAGGATCGGCGTGCGGCGGAGAAAGCCGGGGAGCCCCGCCCGCGTGCGGTCGATGTCTTCGAGCGTGATCAGGTCGGCCATGTCGACTCCTTGGGGGCGGGGTGGGAAGAGCCGGACAGGGGGCGAAGCTCAGCCTGCGCCCGCCGCCCGCTCGACGAGCTCGCCGCCCTTCCAGGTGCCGGTGACGACCCGGCCGTCGGGCCAGAAATAGCTGCCGATGCCCTCCAGCATGCCGTCCACGAACGCGCCCTCGTACTTGGCGCCGTTCGGCCACCAATAGACGCCCCGGCCGGTACGCCGGCCCTCGCGGAAATCGCCGGCATATTGCTCGCCGTTGGGGAAGGACAACTCGCCAACGCCGTCGAACCGGTCGTTGCGGAAAGAGCCTTCGTAGCGGGAGCCGTTGGCCAGCTCGAGAATCCCATGGCCGTGCCGCCGCCCGGCCTCGAACTCGCCGGTGTAGACGCTGCCGTCGGGGTAGGTCATGCGCCCTTCCCCGTGCGGCAGGCCGTCGCGCAGCTCCCCCTCGTAGCGGGCGCCGTTCGGCAGCGTGACGACGTCGGCGTCGTCGCCCGGCGCCATGGCGTCGCCCGCGGGGATCGCGGCCGTCTGCGCTGCAGGCTCCGGCATGGCCGAATCGTCCGCCGGGGCGGGGGGCGTGACCGGCGCGATCTCCTCGGCCTCGACCCGCGGCCGGCGCGCCAGCTCCAGCATGCGGTTGTTGAGGTCCGTCGCGGTGGCGGCCTCGACCATCCCGGAGGCCGATGCCGGCTCGCCTGTGCCGGGGGCCGGGGTGGCGGGCGCGGGCCGGCGCGGCGGCGGATCGGTCATGTCGGCGGCCGGCCGTGCGGCTGCCGGTTCTGGCGCGACCGGCGCCGTCGCCGCGTCGGCCGTCCCGCCCAGCGCGCGCCGGTTGAGGTCGCCAGCGGTCGTCCCGGCCGGGCTCGGCGGCGGCGCGGCATCCGTCGCCGCCGGCGCCGACCCGGCGGCGGCCGGCGGCGGCGCGGCATTCCCGCTCGCGAAAGCGAGGAAGCGTGCGTTCAAGTCCCCGGTCTCGGCCTTGCCGTCCGCCGGCGCGATCTCCGCAGCGAGCGCCCGGAACCGCGCCAGCCGCTCCTCCGTGCTCAAGATCGGCCGGTCCGTGGGTGCCGGGGTAGCCGCCGCGACGGTCTCCGGCCCGGGCTTCGGCGCGGGCGCCGGTGCGCGCGGGGGCGGCGGCTCGGCCGGCAGGGCGGCGGGCGCAGGCGGCGCGGCAGGCCGGGCGAGATCGGCCGCGGGCGCCGGCGGCGACGGTTCGCCGAGCCGGGGCTCGGCGAACCCGGATCCGGGCTCGGTGTCCGACGCCCGCGGCGCGGCTACGGGTGCGGGCGCCGGCGCAGTTGCGCGTGCGGGCGGCGGCTCGACCATCCGCGGCTCCGGGGCCGCCGGCATCGGCGCGGGCTCGGTCGCGGGCGCGGCGGTGGCCGCCCTATCCTCTTCCGCATCGCGCCGATCGACACCGATCCGGCTCGGCAGCCGACCGGGGGAGGCGCCCGCATCGAAGCCGGAGAGGCCGCCGCGCATCGTCGGCCCGGCCGGCGTCGGGTCGGTCTGCGGGGCGGCTTGCGGGGCAGCCGCCGTCCCGGCCGGCGCCGCCGGTCGTGCGACCGCGCGCGGGGGAGGCTCGGCGGTAACCGCCGGCGCGGCGTAGCGGGGAGCCGGCAGGGGCGCGGGCGCCGGTTCGGGCGCCGCTGCGCTGCGCCGCGGGAGCGGCGGCGGCGGCAGGCGGACGTTCTCGCGCCGCTCGCGCTCGCGGAGCCGTTCCTGGTAGGCGGGACTGTTCTTCAGCACCTCGCGCGGCGACAGATCCTCGTGCCGCACCGTGCCGCCGCCCACATTTCCGGGGGCGGCCATGGCGACGCTGCGCAGGCGGTCGCGCGCGGCGATCCCCTCGGACGTGCCGGGCGCCAGGGCCGCTGCCCGCTCATAGAGCGGCTGCGCCCGATCGAACCGGCCCATCCGGTCGTAGGCAAAGGCGAGATAGTAGAGCGCGACCGGATTGTCGGGCGAATGGCGCAGCCCCTGCTCGAACAGGCCGGTCGCCTCCTCCAGCCGGTTCTCCCTCAGCGCCTCGAAGCCGCGGTAGAACAGCGATTGCGCCGCGGCCTCGTCGCCGCCGCGCTGCGCGATCTGTAGCGGTCCGTGAGCGGGCTCCGCCCGTGCGGGCGCGGCTGCGACCAGCCCCAGCCCGACGGCACAGGCGCTGGACACCACGGCGATACGATTGACGACGTTCATCGTTCCCGACCTGCCCCCTCTCATGGTCGGCCCTTTCCGGCCCTGCCGCGACGATACACGATCGCAACCGCGCGCGCACCGTCCGGCGGGAGGCGGTTCAACCCGACAGCGCGTCCTCTACGGCCGCGACGATCTCCGGCGCGAGCGGCGCCACCTTGGACGGCCAAGCGCCGGCCAGCTCGCCGTCCGTCCCGATCAGATATTTATGAAAATTCCAGCGCGGTGCGAAGTCCTCGCCGAACGTCGTCTCGACCCAGCGGTAGAACGGGTGCGCCGCTGGCCCGATCACCGACTGCTTCGCGGTCATCGGGAAATCGACCGCATAGCGGCCGGCGCAGAAGGCGCGGATCGCCGCCTCGTCGCCGGGCTCCTGGCCGCCGAAATCGTTGGACGGCACGCCCAACACGACCAGCCCGCGGTCGCGATAGCTCTCCCACAGGCGTTGCAGCTCGGCATATTGCGGGGTGAAGCCGCATTCGGAGGCGGTGTTGACCACCAGCACCGCTTTGCCGCGGAATGCGGCCAGCCCGATCGGCCGGCCGTCGATGCCCGCGAAGGTGAAGTCGTGCGCCGACACGGATCGCCTCCCGTCGCGATTCGCTCCGCCCGTCTCAGCCGCAACTCTTAGCCGCAACGGGGCGGTCGCCGCAAGAACGCCCCGGGCGCCTGCGTGCCGAGCGCGGCGACTCACTCGGTGATCGGGGCGGTGAGCGAACGACGCTCCCAGAACACGATCCGGGCGTGCAGGAAGCGGATGAGCTGGCTGCCGGCCACGCCCAGCGCGGCGAGGCTCAGCAGGGCTGCGAACATGACGTTGACCTCCAGGTTCACCGAAGCTGCCGTGATGAGGTAACCGAGCCCCTTGGTCGAGGAGACGAACTCCGCGACCACCGCACCGATCAGGCTGAGCACGATCGAGATCTGCAGCCCGGCGAAGATGTGCCCGGCCGCCGCCGGCAGCTTGATGCGGAGGAAGACGTGGGTGCGGGACGCCGAGAAGGCCCGCATCAGGTCGATCAGCGCCGGATCGGTCGCACGCAGGCCGACGACCGTGTTGACGAACAGTGGAAAGAAGCAGACCAGCGCCACCATCACGATCTTGGATTCGATGCCGAAGCCGAACCAGACGATGATCAGCGGCGCCAGCGCCACCTTGGGCATCGATTGCAGCGCGATGATGTAGGGATGCACGATCCGCGCCACGCCCGGGGATTCGGCCACAAGCGCGCCGACCAGCACGGCGAGGCCGCAGCCTGCCGCGTAGCCGATCGCGGTGGAGCGCAGGGTAAACAGGAAATGCTCCCAGAACTGCCCCTCGACATAGCCGCGGTGCAACGCCTCCAGCACCGCGCCCGGCGACGGGAGCAGGTAGTTCGGGATCCCGAACCAGCGGATCGACCCCTCCCAGAGCGCGATCAGCAGGACGAAGGAGAGGCCCGGATAAAGCACGGCCTTCAGGCGATCCGACATGATGGTGCGCTCCGCTCGGGGATCAGGCGAAGGAGACGAGGTCCTGGAACAGCGCGCGCAGCTCGTTGCAGCGGGCGTTGAACGCCGGCTCCGCCATGGTCTCGACCGTTCGGGGCCGCGGCAGGTCGACCTCCATGTCGCGGATCACCCGGCCGGGTCGGGCGGACAGCACCACGATCCGGTCGGACAGGAACACCGCCTCCGGGATGCTATGGGTGATGAACACCACCGACTTGCCGGTGGCCATCCAGATCCGCTGCAGCTCCAGCATCATGTGTTCGCGGGTCATCGCGTCGAGCGCCGCGAACGGCTCGTCCATCAGCAGCAGCGCCGGGTCGTGCACGAGCCCGCGGGCGATGCCCACCCGCTGCTGCATTCCGCCGGATAGCTCGCCCGGATAATGCGCGGCGAAGCGGTCGAGGCCCACCAGCCGGAGCAGCTCCATCGCCCGTTTCCGGCCGGCGGCGAGATCGAGCCTGAGCGCCCGGATCGGCACCAGCACGTTCTCGAGCACCGTCGCCCAGGGCAGCAGCGTCGGCTGCTGGAACACGATCCCGACCTCGCGGCGGGGACCGGTCACCGGCTCGCCGCGGATCAGCACGCGCCCGCCGCTCGGCTTCAGCAGCCCCGATGCGACCTTGAGCAGGGTGGACTTGCCGCAGCCGGAGGGGCCGAGCACGGACAGGAACTCGCCGGCTCCCAGGGTCGCGGACAGGCTCGCCAGCGCCGGCACCGGGCCGCGGCTGGAGGCATAGGTTACGGAGAGGTCCTCGACCGTCAGAACCGGCACGGCCGCGGCCGGGGCTGCCGGCCGCGGGGCGGCGGCGATCATCGGGGTTCGAAGGCCTTCGCTGCCTGGACGACGGCCTCCCGGTCGAAGCGGTTGAACGCGTCGACCAGCTCGTTGGTGTAGAGGCTGTCGATGTCGATTTCCGTGGTCGAGATCTGCCCGCCCTCGAACAGCGTCTCGATGAAGTCCTGCCAGCCCTCCCGGGGATACGCGCCGTAGAGCGCCTCCTGCCCGGGCGCGAAGCGCACGGTCTTGTCGAAGCGGGCGCGCATGATGCGGATGCCGCTCTCGATCTGCTCCTCCTCGCTGCCCTCGGTCGGCCTCTGGTTGGGGTAGTGCTGCCAGAAGTTCAGGACGCAGCCGCGCGGGTTCGCCTCACAGGCGACCGTTCCCTTCGCCACCGCCCGGCCGAACGCGCCGAGCGTCTCCGCGTCGTCCCGGATCGTATCCTCGTGCGCGATGAAGCCGTTCGAGAACAGGTTCGCGTATTTCGGCGGCAGCTCCAGCCGGCGGATCGCGGTCCCGCTTTCCTCGAGCATCGCGTGCTGAACATCGAACAGGTTGAGCGCATCGACCTGGCCGGTGGTCAGCGCCCGGAAGGCCGGCGCCCCGACGCCGACCGGAACCAGTTCGATCTCCTTGTCCGGATCGACGCCGACATCCTTCAGCATGGCCCGGGTGATCGGGATGTTGCCCCAGGTCAGCGCGCCGACGCCGAGCTTCTTGCCCTTGAGGTCGGCGATGGACCGGATCGGGCTGTCGGCCGGCACGGCGATCTCCCAGGCCGACTCGCGGGTCATGTTGTAGAAGAATTTGAGCGGCATCTCGTCCTTCCCCGGCTGGCGGGAGATGATGAGGATGTCCGGGTTCGGATAGCCGACGGTGATGCGCTTCGAGACGATCTGCGGCAGGAGCGTCGCCGACCCCTTGAACGGAATGATCTCGACCTCGAGGCCCTCCTCCTCGAAGAAGCCCATTCCCTGCGCCATGATCACCGGGGCGAAGGTCAGCGTGATGCTGGTGACCTGGCCGACCGTGACCTTCTCGGCGGCTGACGCGGAGGGGGCCGCGACGGCGAGCACCGCCGCGGCGACGCCGGCGAAAAGCCGGCTCGTCATGTTCCTGGCGTTCATCGATCGGTTCCTTACGGCGTGATCACCACCTTGCCGAACACCTCGCGGTCCTCCAGGAGGCGGATCCCCTCTTTGGCCTCGGAAAGTGGCAACACGCGATCGATCACCGGGTTCATCCGGCCCTCCTGGATCAGACGCAGCAGCGTCGTCAGATCCTCGATCGTCCAGCTGTTGGAGCCGAGAATCTTCAGCTCGAAGGTCCAGATGTAGCGGATGTCCGTCTTCGGGTCGTAGCCCGCGGTGGCGCCGCAGGTCAACAGCCGCCCACCGCGCTTCAGCGCCTTCAGGCTCGGCACCCAGGTGTCGCCGCCGGTGAAATTGACGACCACGTCGACGCCACCCTCGTATCCGCGCCGGTGCGGCTTGCCGTATTTCGCCCAGATCTCCTTCTCGAAGCTCTGGGTGGCGTAGTTGATGCCCCAGTCGGCGCCGAGCTCCTTCAGCCGCTGCAGCTTGTCCTCGCTGCTGGCGGCGACCACCACTTCGCAGCCCGCCATCTTGGCCAGCAGCACGCAGCAGGTACCGACGCCGCCCGACGCGCCCAGGATCAGGACCTTCTCGCCTTCCTTGATCCAGCCGTTGGTGAACATCATCCGGTGCGCCGTCCCGTACGCGACCGGCAGCGCGGCCGCCTGCTCGAAGCTGACGCCCTCGGGGATCGGGATGAGCTGTTCCGCGGAGACCAGGCTGTATTCGGCGAGGCCGCCATTCAGCATCTCGCCCATCAGGCCCTTTTCCGGGTGGATCGGGTGGACTAGCACCCGGTCGCCGACCTTCCAGCCGGTGACCCCGGGGCCGATCGCGGCGATCTCGCCGGCGAGGTCGAGACCGATGATGACCGGCAGCGGCACCTTGATGCCCGGCATGCCGCGCCGGGTGAAGACATCGTGGTAGTTCAGCGACGTCGCCCGCACGCGCAGGACGACGTGGCCCTCTACCGGCTCCGGCTCTGGGTAGTTCTCCTCGTAGACCAGCTTATCCGGTCCTCCGTGCTCGTAGAGAACAACCGCTTTCATCGGCATCGCTCCATATGTATCGTCCTGCGCCGTCGGCCGGCCCGTCGCCGTGACGAATAGTCCGGCGAGCGGCCGCTGCCAACCGGAATGTCGCGACTCGGCGCCGCCCCGGCGGGTCGGTGCAACGCGCCAGCGAGGGAAGGACTTCGTGCTGATTTCCGCCACCGGCAATCTCGGCGATCTCGGCGATCGCACCGCCGACCCGGACAAGACCGCAATCATCGACCTGCTCGACGAGGAACAGCCGCGGGAGTGGACCTACGCCGAGGTCAATGGTCGCGCCGACGCGGTGGCCCGCGGCCTGCTGGTCCGCGGCTTCCGGCACGGCGAGCGGATCGCCATACTGTCCGCCAACCGGGCCGAATATCTGATCGCCTATCTGGGCATCATGCGTGCGGGCCTCGTGGCGGTGCCGGTCAATTTCCGCCTGCCGCCGGAGACGATCGCGCTCGTCTGCCGCGATTCCGACTGCCGCTTCGCCTTCTGCGACGCGGAGCGGGTCGCGCTCTGCCCGCCGGGCCTGCCGCGGGCCGAGTTCGGCGCGGCCGGACCGGGCGGCTTCGATGCCCTCCTCGACCACGGCCCGTTCGAGCCGGTCCGGCCGCAGCGCGGCGAGATCGCGATGTTCCTCTACACCTCCGGTTCGACCGGCCGGCCGAAGGGCGTGCCGCTGACCCACTCCGGCCAGATCTGGGTCACCGACATCCGCGGCCGTCACCTTCCCGACGTGGAGCGTCACCGCTTCCTGGTGGCGGCGCCGCTGTATCACATGAACGCGCTCGCCATCTCGAAATGGGCGATCGCGCGCCACGCCACGATCGTGATGCTGCCGCAGTTCCGGGCCGCCTCCTACATCCGGGCGATCGAGCGGCACCGCGTCACCTGGCTGACCTCGGTGCCGACCATGATCGCGCTGGTCGCGCAGGAGCGGGATCTCGTCGCGGCGAGCGACCTGTCCTCGGTCGAGGTGGTCGGCATGGGCTCGGCTCCGGCCAGCCAGGGGCTGTTCCGGCAGATCCACGCGATCTTCCCGCAGGCGCGGGTTTCCTATGGCTACGGCACGACGGAGGCCGGCGCGGCCGTCTTCGGGCGGCACCCCGCGGGCCTGCCCACGCCCGACGGATCGGTCGGCTATCCGCTCGACGACGTGGCGTGGCGGCTGGTGGACGGCGCCAACACCGCGGCGCGCGAGGGCGTCCTCGAAATGTGGTCGCCGGCGCTGATGCCCGGCTATCACAATCTTCCCGAGAAGACGGCGGAGGTCATCACGCCGGAAGGCTATTACCGCACGGGCGACATCTTCCGCCGCGACGAGAACGGCTTCTTCTGGTTTGTCGGGCGTGCCGACGACATGTTCGTCTGCAGCGGCGAGAACATCTGGCCGGGCGAGGTGGAGAAGATGCTGGAGACGCATCCCGGCATCGCCCAGGCGGCGGTCGTGCCGGTTCCGGACGAAATCCGCGGGCAGAAGCCGGTCGCCTTCATCGTCCCGGCGCCGGGGGCCACGCTCTCCGAGCAGGACGTCAAAGACTATGCGCTGGCGAACGCGCCGGCCTACCAGCATCCCCGCCGGGTCGCCTTCGTCGGGTCGCTGCCGCTCGCCAGCACCAACAAGATCGACCGCAAGGCGCTGGCCGAGGAGGCAAAGCGGCTCTGGGCCTGACCGGCCGCCGGCCGCGCGCCCGCGGCGTGCGGCAGTCGGGGCCGCTCGGAGGGCCGGTCTCGTGGCCTCGTGGCCGCCCCGGCCTGCAACGGAGCGCGCGGGGCGGATCCGAAGGGTCGCGCTCCGGGTCTTCTGCCGCCGCCGGAACCGACTCCTGCCGGAGGCGTTGCATTTACTCTATCCGCCCCCGAGCGGTTGTCCGTCACACAGCTCCCGGGCAAACTTCCGACGCATGAACTCGAGGATCATCTCCGCACGCGCGGCCGGCGCCCGTTGCCTTCTCGCGCTCGCCGCCATCACCGCCCTGCTCCTGACCGCCTTCCCGGCCCCGGCGCAGGTTCCCGCCGCAGCCGCGCAGCCGGCGCCCGGATCCGAAGTGAGTACCGCCGATCTGGAAGCGCTCGTCGCCACGCTCGGCGACGAAGCGGAGCGGGAGAAGCTGCTGTCCCAGCTCCGCGCGCTGCTGGAGACGCGGCGGGCCGTGGCGCCCGAGCCGGAGACGCCGGCGCTCGGTGCGCAGGTGCTCAACACCGTGTCCGAGCAGGTCGAGGAGCTGGGCACGCAGATGGTCGCGGCGGCCGAGTTCGTGATCGACCTGCCGCGGGCGTTCGGTTGGCTGCGCGACCAGATCACCGATCCCGCCGCCCGGGCGCGCTGGGTCGAGGCGCTGGTCAAGGCCATACTGGTCCTTGCCGCCGGCTTCGTCGCGCAGCTGGCGGCCGGCTGGCTGCTGCGGCGCCCGCGCCGTGCCGTCGAGACGCGGCATGAGCCGCGGCTGCTCGTCCGCACGGCCTTCCTCCTGATCCGCACCGTTCTCGACCTGCTGCCGGTGCTCGCCTTCGCTGCGGTCGCCTATGCGGTCCTGCCGCTGCTCAGCCCGCGCGGCGCGACGCGGCTGGCCGTGCTCGCGATCGTCAATGCGAATGTGGCGATGCGGCTGGTGGTCGCGTTCGGCCGAATGCTGCTGGCGCCGGACGTGCCGGCGCTGCGTTTGCCCTCACTGGCCGATCAGACGGCGCAGTATCTGTTCCTGTGGGTCCGGCGTCTGGCGGCGATCTCGATCTACGGCTATGTCACCGTCCAGGTCCTGCATGTGTTCGGGGCCTCGAACGACGCCTACAACATCCTGCTCAAGCTGCTCGGCCTCATCGTCGCGGTCCTGCTCGTCGTCATCGTCCTGCAGAACCGGGCCTATGTCGCGGACCGCCTGCGCGCCGGGACGGAGGGTCGCGGCGGCTATCACATGCTGCGGGCGCGCGTCGCCGACGTCTGGCACGTGTTCGCGATCGCCTATATCGCCGCCGTCTACGTGATCTGGGCGCTTCAGGTCGACGACGGCTTCGAGCTACTCTTCCGCGCGACGCTCCTGACCGCCGTCATCCTCGTGGCGGCACGACTCGCCGTCGGAATCGTGCGCGGAGCGATGCGCCGCGGCTTCGCCCTCAGCGGCGAGCTGCGGCAGCAATACCCGACGCTGGAGGCGCACGCCAACCGCTACCTGCCGATCCTGCAACATGCTCTGGTCGCGCTGATCTGGGTGGTCGCCGCGCTCGCCCTGCTCGAGGCCTGGGGCTTCGACGCCTTCGGCTGGATCGCCTCCGAGACCGGGACCAGCCTTCTCGGCGCCCTGATCAAGATCGCGCTGCTGCTTTTCATCGGCGTGATCGCCTGGGAACTGGTGCGCGCCGCGGCCGAGCGCTACGCCCGACGGGCCGACGTGGCGAGCAGCGCACGCATGCGCACGCTGATGCCGCTGCTGCAGCGCATCACCTTCGTCGTGCTGACCACCGTGATCGGCCTGACCGTTCTGGCCGAGATCGGCATCGACATCGGCCCGCTGCTGGCGGGTGCCGGGATCGTCGGCCTGGCGGTCGGCTTCGGCGCCCAGACGCTGGTGAAGGACATCATCACCGGGATCTTCATCCTGCTGGAGGATCAGTTCTCGGTGGGCGACGTCATCAATGCCGGCGGCAAGGGCGGTCTCGTCGAAGCGATCTCGATCCGTACCATCCGGCTGCGCGACTATGACGGCACCGTCCATGTCGTTCCCTACAGCGAGATCGGCACGACCTCCAATCTGACCAAGGAGTTCAGCTACTATGTCTTTGACATCCGCGTCGCCTACCGCGAGGACATCGACCAGGTCATCGAGGTACTAAAGGGCGTCGCCCAGGAGATGATCGACGACCCCGAGTTCGGTCCCAAGATCATCCCGCCCTTCGAGGTGGCCGGCGTCGACAAGCTCGACGAGTCGGCCGTCATCGTCAAATGCCGCATCAAGACCCTGCCGATCCAGCAATGGACCACCGGCCGCGAGTTCAACCGGCGTCTGAAGAAGCGCTTCGACGAGCTGGGCATCCAGATCCCCTTCCCGCACCGCACGCTCTATTTCGGAACGGACAAGCAGGGCGATGCGCCGCCGGCGCGCATCGCGCTCGACGACCGCGTCGCCACTCTGGCCGAAGCGGCCGCACAGGCGAAGAGCGGCGACGGTCGGGGTCGGAACGAAGCGCCGGCCGGGGCGTCATGACGGCCGCGCCCGGCGGCCGCCCGCGTCAGCTCTCGCCGGCCGCCAGCGCTTCCAGCGCCTCCGGGCCCTCCGCGTCGATCACGGTGCGGGCGATCTCGTAGGGGAAGCCGGCCCGCCCGAGCGCCGCCAGATCCCGCGCGCGCCGGTCGCGGCGCTCGGCCGCCGGCCGGAACGGGCCGAGGCCGCGCCGCCGCGCCAGCGCGATCCCGGCCGCGAGGTCCGGGTGGGCGGCGAGATCGTCGAGCCCGGCCACTGCCGCCTCGACCACATCCGCTTCGACCCCCTTCTCGCCGAGCCGGGCACGGATCAGCCGCTGCGAGGCGCCGCGACGGTGCAGCGAACGGGCCTTGCCTTCCGCGTAGAGGCGGTCGTCGAGCAGGCCGTTCCGCTGCAGGCGCCGCAGCAGCGCTTCGATCGCGGCGGCACCTTCGCCCGGATCGGTTCCATGCACCCGCGCGGAGCGCAGCACCCGCCGCATCAGGACGCGCCGCAAATTCTCGGCAGAGGATGCATAGCGCTGCAGATAATGGAGCGCCGCGTTCTCCAGCCGTTCCGGCGTCGCCGGACGCGGGCCGCGGCGCCTGCGCTGGGCGGCGGCGGGCGGGGAAGAGGTGATCTCGCTCATGCTTCCAGCCGGTCTCGCGGCCGTCTATATGGTGCGTGACCCGACGCTGCGGAACCCGTTCGCATGCCCGACGCCACGCCCGAGACTGCGCATCGCTCGCCGCCGGCCCCGCCCGCGCCGCGCCGGCTCGGCCGCGTCAACTGGCTCGGCCTGTGGACCCTCTACGCGCGAGAGGTGCAGCGGTTCCTCAAGATCGTCGGCCAGACCGTGCTGGCTCCGGTCGTGACGACGCTGCTCTTCCTGGCGGTCTTCGCGCTCGCGCTCGGCCGCGACGTGGACGTAGTGGGCGGCGTGCCCTTCCTGGAGTTCCTGGCGCCGGGGCTGATCGTCATGGCGATGGTGCAGAACGCCTTCGCCAATGCCTCGAGCAGCCTGGTCCTGCTGAAGATCCAGGGCAACATCGTCGATCTGCTGATGGCCCCGCTGTCTCCGGGCGAGCTGACCTGCGGCTTCGCGCTTGCCGGCGTCACGCGCGGGCTGCTGGTGGGCGCTGCGGTCGCGGCAGCGATGTGGCTGTTCGTGCCGCTGCGGCCGCACGATCCGCTCGCCGTCCTGTTCTATGCGGTCGCCGCCTCGCTCATGCTCTCGCTGCTCGGCCTCCTGACCGGAATCTGGGGGACCAAGTTCGACCACATCGCCTTCGTCACCAACTTCGTCGTGACGCCGTTCGCCTTCCTGTCCGGCACCTTCTATTCGATCGAGCGCTTGCCCGGCGTCTGGTACGCGGTCGCGCAGGCGAACCCGTTCTTCTTCATGATCGACGGAGTCCGCTACGGCTTCACCGGCCATGCCGACGGATCCCTCCTCGTCGGGGCCGTCGCCCTGGCCGCCATTGACCTCGCGCTGTGGGCCACGTGCCACCTGCTCTTCGCGCGCGGCTGGAAACTCAAGGCCTGAGCTCGCCCGCCATGCCTCCCGGGGGCAGGCGCGGCGGCGGGGACGGCCGCGCTCCCGGGCGCCTCGCGGAACGGCCCGAGTTCCGGGCCAACCGGGCCGCGCCCGGCCCGGCGGCCCCGGCGAAGACAATCGCGGCGCCATTGACACCCGCGTCGCACAAGCTGATATTCCTCGTTTTTTCGCGGGTCTTCCTGCAACACTTGGTGCAACGCAAATCCACGGTGAAAGGATACGGTGTCGTGATTCCCGCTCTCATGCCGACCTACGGGGACCGGACTCTGGCCATCGAGCGGGGCGAAGGGGTTTACCTCTTCGACAGCCAGGGGCGACGCTATCTCGATTTCGCCGCCGGCATCGCCGTGTGCATCCTCGGCCATGCCCATCCGCATCTCGTCAAGGCGCTGCAGGACCAGGCGGCGAAACTGTGGCACTGCTCGAACCTGTTCCGGATCCCGGGACAGGAGCGGGCCGGCGAACGGCTGGTTGCCGGGACCTTCGCCGACACCGTGTTCTTCGCCAATTCGGGCGCCGAGGCGATCGAATGCGGGCTGAAGATGGTCCGCAAATATCACGACACGACCGGCAATCCCGAGCGTTACCGCGTCATCACCGTCGAAGGGGCATTTCACGGGCGGACGCTCGCGACCATCTCCGCCGGCCGGCAGGCGAAGGTGATCCAGGGCTTCGAGCCGCTGGTCGAGGGCTTCGACCAGGTACCGTTCGGCAATCTGAACGCGCTCAAGGGCGCGATTACCGCGGAGACCGGGGCGATCCTGGTCGAGCCGGTCCAGGGCGAGAGCGGCATCAAGCCGATGGATGCCGACTATCTGCGCGCCGTTCGGCAGGTCTGCGACGAGTTCGGCCTGCTGATGATGGTAGACGAGATCCAGTCGGGCATGGGCCGCACCGGCCGGCTGTTCGCCCACGAATGGGCCGGCGTGCGGCCGGACATCGCTGCCGTCGCCAAGGGCCTGGGCGGCGGCTTCCCGGTCGGCGCCTGCCTCGCCACGGAGAAGGCGGCGGCCGGCATGACGGCGGGCAGCCACGGCTCGACCTTCGGCGGCAACCCGCTGGCGATGGCGGCCGTCAACGCGGTGCTCGACATCGTTCTGGAGCCGGATTTCCTGCCCCGGGTCGAGCGGATTTCCGCCATCCTGCGCGAGGAGTTGGAGGCCGTGGCCGGCAGGCATCCCGGGGTGATCGCCGGGCTGCGCGGTACCGGCCTGATGCTCGGCCTCAAATCCGCGGTCCCGAACGCCGACCTGATCGCAGCGCTGCAGGAGGAGGGGCTGCTGACCGTGCCGGCGGGCGACAATGTCGTGCGTCTGCTGCCGCCGCTGATCATCGAGGAGAGTCATGTGCGCGAGGCCACGGACATGATCGACCGCGCCTGCCGCAAGCTGGCGCCGGCGACGGCGTGACGGAGCTCGCAACCGCCATGTCCCCCCGGCACTTTCTCGACCTGTGCGATTTCGACGGCGCGACCCTGCGGCGCATCCTCGACCTCGGCGTCGGTTTCAAGCGTCGCCGCCACGACCGGACGACCGCGCCGCCGCTCGAGGGCAAGACGCTGGCGATGGTGTTCGAGAAGCCTTCGACCCGGACCCGCGTCTCCTTCGAGGTCGCGATGCACCAGCTCGGCGGCAACGCCGTCGTCCTTCACGAATCGGAGA
>CAZVAR010000033.1:0-26962 GCA_964625225.1 uncultured Alphaproteobacteria bacterium
CGGCCTTCGCCATCTCATAGAGACGGTGCACCCCGGTCGTCGTCTCCTCGGAGACGCCGCGGCAGTGCTGCAGCAGGTCGGCATGCTTCTCGTGCATCACCTGCGTCAGGTCGCCGCCATCGTCGAGCAGCAGGTTCGGTGTCCAGCCGTCGGGCCCGAAGATCGTCTTCTCGACGCACCACCAATACTCCTCCTCGGTCTCCCCTTTCCAGGCGAAAACCGGGATTCCGGCGGCGGCGATTGCCGCGGCCGCCTGATCCTGGGTCGAGAAGATGTTGCAGGAGCTCCAGCGCACCTCGGCGCCGAGCGCCGTCAGCGTCTCGATCAGCACCGCGGTCTGGATCGTCATGTGCAGGCAGCCCGCGATCCGGGCACCCTTGAGCGGCCTGGAGTCGCCATACTCCCGCCGCAACGCCATTAGACCGGGCATTTCCGTCTCGGCGATGGCGATCTCCTTCCGCCCCCAGTCGGCGAGGCCGATATCCTTGACTTTGTAGTCGCTGAATCCTGGCATACTTCTCTCCCGATCGGCGGACGGGCGGTCCTATAACAGCCGAGGCGCGATGGCTCAATCCTCGCCGAACCCCTCCTCGACCAGCCGTACCAGCGCGGCGACCGCAGCGGACGCCTGCGGGCCCCGGGCGCGGATGTCGATGGCGCTGCCACGGCCGGCGCCCAGCATGAGAAGCCCCATGATCGAGACGCCCGACACATCGGTGCCGTCGTGCTCGACCGTGACCTCCGCGTCGAACTGGCCCGCAAGCCGGACGAACTTGGCCGCGGCGCGCGCGTGCAGCCCGCGCTCGTTGACGATCACGACCCGCTGGGCGGCCTCGCTCCCGGTCACCGTTTGACGTCGACCAGCAGCTTGGACGCGACCTGGATGTATTTGCGTCCGGCTGCCTCGGCGCATTCGACCGCATCGGCGAGGCTGCGGTCGCGCCGCACGCTCGCGAGCTTGACCAGCATCGGCAGGTTCACGCCCGCGATCACCTCCAGCCTGCCGGTCCCGAGCGCGGAGATTGCGAGGTTGGACGGGGTGCCGCCGAACATGTCGGTCAGCAGCACGACGCCCGCGCCGCTGTCCACCGCCGCGGCGGCGTCCAGGATCTCCTGGCGACGCGCCTCGATATCGTCGTCGGGTCCGATACACACAGCCCGCGTCTGCTCCTGCGGACCCACCACATGCTCGAGCGCGGCGAGCAGCTCGACCCCGAGCCGACCGTGGGTGACGAGAACCATGCCGATCATGCGGATATCCTAGCGATACGCTGCAGGGCCGCGGCCCGGTCCAGCTCGCGATGCGCGACCTGTACGCGCAGGTCGCGGTCGCGCAGCCATCCGGCCAGGCGCTCGGCCAGGTAGACGGAGCGGTGCCGGCCGCCGGTACAGCCGAAGGCGACGGTAAGATAGCTCTTGCCCTCGTTCTCGTAGCGCGGCAGCAGCAGGTCGAGCAGCCCTCCGAGACGCGCGAGGAAGGGCTCGAAGTCGGGATCCGCGGCGATGAAGCCGCCGACCGACGGATCGAGGCCGGTCAGCTCCCTCAGCTCGGGTTGATAGTGCGGATTCCGGAGGAACCGGACATCGAACACCAGGTCGGCCTCGCGGGGCAACCCGCGCCGGAAGGAGAACGAGGTCACGAACACGCTCATCCTGTCGCCGACCGGCAGCCGGAACTGCCCCTGGAGCAGCCGCCGCAGCTCGTGTGGCGTCAGCAGCGAGGTATCGATGACCAGATCGGCACGGTCGCGCAGCGACGAGAGCAGCCGGCGCTCCGCACGAATTCCGTCGACCGGGGCCCGATCCGAGGCCAGCGGGTGCCGCCGTCGCGTCTCGGTGAAGCGGCGGGCGATCACCTCGTCGTCGCAGTCGAGGAAGATCAGCATCACCGCGATCGCCGACTCGTCGAGGAGCCGTTCGATTTCGGCCAGGACCGGCTCGACTCCGAAGTCGCGGGTGCGGATGTCGATGCCGATCGCCAGCGAGCGCCGCTGCCGGGCGGTTTCGCGCACCAGCGTGTGCATCAGCGACAGCGGCAGATTGTCCACCACTTCGTAGCCGGCATCCTCCAAGGCCTTGAGGGCGGTCGTCTTGCCCGCTCCGGACAGGCCGGTGACCAGAAGAACGCGCCAATCGCCCTGCGGCTCCGACGGAACCGCTCGTCCTGGCTCGAGCGCTGTTGGGGACGACAAGACTGGACCACCCGCAGCCGGTCAATAGCGCGCGGTAATATCGGCTGCGGACGGCCGGGCCGCAAGCCGGACCTTGGTCGCAGCCGACGCCTCGAACGGTGTCAGCCGCAGGACCGGAAGGGTTACCCCGGCCAGCGTCTCGCGCCGCCGCTCCGGCAGCCGTTCGACCGCCTCCGGCGGCACCAGATCGACCAGCAATCCGACCGCCGCGGACGCGACCGCCGGCACGTCGAGGATGCCGACGCCGCGCACCTCGATGCGGCCGAACAACGCTTCCGGCGCGCGGGCGACAAGGCGCCCGTCGATGCCGTCCAACAAGACTTGATCGTCCGCCACCAGCGACGCCCCGCGGTCGATCAGGCGCAAAGCCAGATCCGACTTTCCGGCGCCGGACGGCCCCCGCAACAGCACGCCGACGCCGTCGATCGCAACGCAGGTCCCGTGCACCCGCATCATGACGCAGCAGCCTGCGGCGGCGGACCACCCCTGTCAAGCCGCATCCGGGCCGCCCCCGAAGCCGCTGCGCGGCCCCGCCCCGCCTCAAGCCGCCGGCAGCCGGACCAGGAAACGCGCGCCCAGGATCGCGCCATCCGGAGAGCGCCGGTTCTCCGCCCAGATCCGGCCGTGGTGTGCCTCCACGATCTGGCGGGAGATGCTCAGGCCCAGGCCGGAGTGGGTACCGAACTTCTCGCCCTCCGGCCGCTCGCTGTAGAAGCGCTCGAAGATCGCCTCTTCCTTCCCGGCGGGGATCCCCGGACCCTCGTCCTCGATCGCGACCAGAACGGCGTCACCGCTGCGCGCGGCGCGGATGGCGATGCGGCCACCCTCCGGGCTGAACGAGACCGCATTGCTGAGCAGGTTCCGGAAGACCTGCACGAGCCGCCCCTCCATCCCGCGCACACGCAATCCGCTGCCGGCGATCTCCAGCCGCAGCGCCGGCGCCCGGCGGTTGCCGACCGCCGTGGTGCGGTGAATGTCGGCGAGCGTCTCGAGCATCCGGCCGACATCGACCGGTCCCACCTCCGCGCGCGACAGCTCGGCATCGAGGCGCGAGGCGTCAGAGATGTCGCTGATCAGCCGGTCGAGGCGCCGCACATCGTCGAAGATGATCGCCATCAGCCGCCGCTGCTGCTCCGGGTCCTGCAGTCGCACGGCGGTCTCCACGGCGCTGCGCAGCGAGGTCAGCGGGTTCTTGATCTCGTGGGCGACGTCGGCGGCGAAGCGCTCGATCGCATCCATGCGCTGCCAGAGCGCCGCCGTCATCTCGCGCAGCGCGGCCGAGAGGTCGCCGATCTCGTCGCGGCGGGCGGCGAGGTCGGGGATGGCGGTCTTACGGCCCTGCCCCCGGCGCACACGCTCGGCGGCCGCGGCGAGGCGCCGCACCGGCTGCGCGATCGTGCCGGCCAGATAGATCGACAGCAGCACGGTCACGGCGAGCGCGACGGCGAACATCGCCAGGATGTTCAGCCGTACCGAGCGCATCGCCGCGTCGATCTCGACTCCCTTGCGGGAGAGCAACAGCGCGCCGACCACCTGCTTGTAGTGCTGAACCGGCTCGGCGACGCTCAGGAGCAGGCTGCGGTCGCGGGTCGCGCGCACCGCGCTGCCCTTCCGCCCGGACAGCGCCCGCTCGACTTCCGAATAGTGCTCGGCGCGTTGTATGGCGGCTTCGGTGTAGAGCTGCTGCGCCGGCAGTCCGGGCAACAGGTCGGCGACGAAATCGTAGGCGGATTCGATCGCGCGGCGGAGGGCGCTGCGGCTGCCGAGCGGCTCCAGCTCCTCGATCTCGACCAGCCCGCCCGGACCGAGGAGCCGGCGACTGTCGGCGATCAGGCTGCCGTCGAGCGCGAACAGACGGACGCGGGCCCCCGTCGGTTGCGCGAGCCGCCGCACGAGCCGGCTCGCCGCTTCCGGCGCCAGCCGCATCCCCTGCGCCTCGTCGCCGGTCACGGCGCCCTCGCCGAGCGCGAGCGCCAGCAACCGGCCCTGCGCGTGGAGCTGGCTCAGTTCGGCGGCGACGAGGCCGCGCTTGTATTGGCCCATATAGAGGAGGCCGGCCGCCAGGATGGCGAGCGCCAGCACGTTGACGGCGAGAATGCGCAGCGTCAGCGGCGAGATCAGGCGCCGGCGGCCGCGGAACGCCGGCACCTCCCCGGAATCGTCCGCCGGAGCCGCCTCAGCCGGCGCGGTAACGGTATCCGACTCCGTAGAGGGTCTCAATTTCGGCGAATTCGGGATCGACGGCCTTGAACTTGCGGCGGAGCCGCTTGATGTGACTGTCGATCGTCCGATCGTCGACGTAGAT
Source organism: uncultured Alphaproteobacteria bacterium (assembly GCA_964625225.1). GTDB lineage: Bacteria > Pseudomonadota > Alphaproteobacteria > JAJUGE01 > JAJUGE01 > CAZVAR01. The sequence goes on from CAZVAR010000033.1 coordinate 4,498, forward strand.
GTGCTCGCCATAGGCGGCATCCATCAGCTGATCGCGGCTTTTCACGTAGCCGGGCCGGGCGGCGAGGGCCTTCAGAAGCAGGAACTCGGTCACGGTCAGCGTCACCGGGTGACCCCGCCAGGTGCAGAGATGGCGCGCGCTGTCGAGCATCAGATCGCCCCGGGTGAGGACGTCCTCGTTTCCACGCGAGCCGCCGGCGGCAGCCTCGCCCAGTTCGGCCCGGCGCAGCAGGGTCCGGATCCGCTCGATCAGCAGCCGCTGCGAGAAGGGCTTGGTGATGTAGTCGTCCGCCCCCATGCGCAGCCCGAGCACCTCGTCCAGCTCGTCGTCCTTGGAAGTCAGGAAGATGACCGGGAGATTGCCTTGCGCCCGCAGCCTCTGCAGGAGTTCCATCCCGTCCATCCGCGGCATCTTGATGTCGAGCACGGCGAGGTCGACCGGCTCGAGGCCGATTCCCCGCAGCGCCTGCTCGCCGTCGACATAGGTGCGCACCTCGAAGCCCTCCGCCTCCAGGGCCATGGAGACGGAGACGAGAATGTTGCGGTCGTCGTCGACCAATGCGATGGAATGTCCCATCGCCTCTCCTCCTTGACAGTTCCGGCGACCGGGTCGGTGGCCCTGGCAGCCTCCTTTTCTCTGGCCTGCGCTTCTGTCCCCCGGTTATGTATGATTGCAGACGGAATTTGCATCGGCCTCGATGGGGAGATCGCGGCATGACCGAAGGAATGGACGCGGCGCGCGCCGGCCGGCCGGAAGCGGCGGGGGCAGCACGACGGTTTGCGGTGGTGCTACCCGCCCTGCTTGCGCTCATGCTCGGCGCATTCCTGGTTTACGGCGCCGGTCTGGCGCATCCGGAGCTGCTGCACAACGCGGCCCACGATTCGCGGCACGCATTCGCCTTCCCCTGCCACTGAGCAGACAATGACGAGGATTTTCGGGGCAGCCATCCTGGCCGGGCTCCTCGCCGGGCTCCTGGTGTCGATCGTTCAGGAGGTCCGGGTGGTGCCGCTGCTGTTCGAGGCCGAGGCCTATGAGGCCGGAGCGCACGCGGCCGCCCACACGGATCACGCCGGCCATGCCCACGACCACGGCGCGGCCGCCTGGATGCCCGCCGACGGGGCGGAGCGGCGCCTGTACACCTGGATGGCGAATATCGTCACCGCGGTCGGCTTCGGCCTGATCCTGACGGCATGCTACGCGCTGCGCGGGCGGCCGGTGCAGGGCCGGGACGGCTTGCTCTGGGGTCTTGCGGGCTTCACCGCCTTCGGTCTCGCGCCCGCCCTGGGCCTGCCGCCCGAGCTGCCGGGGGCGGCGCCGGCAGATCTGGTCGACCGTCAGATCTGGTGGGTCCTGACCGCTGTCGCGACGGCGGGCGGCTTGGCGCTGCTCGCGTTCGGGCGGAGGCTGCCCTGGCAGGTGGCCGGCGGGGCGCTGATCGCGACCCCGCACCTGATCGGCGCCCCGGTACCGGAAGGCCCCGGGACCGTCCCGGCGGACCTCGCCGCCGAGTTCGCCGTCGCATCGCTTGCGACCGCGAGCCTGTTCTGGGTCGCCCTCGGCATGCTCACCGGCGCCTTCTATCGGCGGTTTTCCTAAGCCGACCGGCCGACCGGGCCGGGCGCGGCCACAATCCGGCACCCCCGGACGGGTCGGCCGTGCTACACCGGGGCAACCGTCGGCACGGCGTCCGCTGCGATCTCCCGGGCCCGGCACTCGGGAGCGGGGAAGGAAAGGTGGAACGTCAGGCCCTCCCCGGCCTCGAAGCGGTACGTGCCGCCGAGTTGCTGTGTCAGGATCTGCACCAGTACCAGGCCCAGCGAACGCTTGAGGTCGGGCGGCGGCAGATCGGCACCGATACCGTCATCGTGCACCTGAAGCCGGATCATCCCGGACCGCCGCGCCAGCTCGACCCGGACCGCGCCCTCCCGGCCGCCCGGAAAAGCGTGCTTGAACGCGTTTGAGAGCACCTCGTTGGTGATCAGCGCGACCGGGATCGCCTGGTCGAGGTCGAGCATCACCGGCTCCGCGTCCACCTCCCAGCGGATGCCGCGCTCGGACGCGGCGTAGGCGTCCGCCGCCTGGTCGCACAGATCCCGGAGAAAGGCGCCGAGATCAATCCGCGCCAGATCGAGCGACTGATAGAGACGCTCGTGCAGCATCCCCATGGTCTGGATGCGCTTCAGGGTGTTCCGCAGCGCATCCTCGGAACTGCAGCCCTGGGTCGCCTGGAGACGCAGCAGGCTGGCCACCACCTGCATGTTGTTCTTCACGCGGTGATGCACTTCGCGCAGCAGGATCTCCTTCTGCGCCAGCGACGTTTCGAGCTCGCGGGTGCGCGCGATCACCCGCTCCTCGAGGTGGGCATTGATTTCGGCGAGCTTGTGCTGCGCCTGCTCCATCTCCAGCGTGCGGCGATAGGCGACCCAGCCGAGCCCGGCGACCGCGATCAGGGCCGGGAGCGCGAATGCCGCATAGACCGCGACGCCGTACAGCCACTTCTCCGTCAGGTCGGCGACGCCGGCCCCGACCACCACGTAGAGCGGCATGCCCGCGACCTTGCGGTAGGCATAGAGCCGTTCCACGTCGTCGAAGGTCGTGAGAAAGCGGAACGTACCGGCGAAGCTCCGGCCGAGATATTCCATGAAATCCGACGGCTCCATGAGCTGGTCGGGCCGGCCTGCCGGGGTCGGCTCGCGCACGAGGATGTGTCCGTCCGCGCCGACGAGCGCCACCACCGATTTCGGCCGGCTCTGGATGGCACTGTAGAAATCGTGAAAGTAGCCCGGCCGCAGCGAGATCTGGGCGACCCCGAGGAACTCGCCTTGGGCATCGGTGACCCGGATGCTGACGGGAAAGAAGGAACGGCCGTGGATTGCGCCGAGCAGAACCCGGCCGACATAGAGGCTGTCCTCGCCTTCGCGGTCCCGATGAATCTGGTAGTAATCGCGATGGCTCAGGTCCAGACGGGGCGCCGGAAAGGCCATCGTCGTGGCGCGCAGCTGGCCCATCTCGTCGAGCAGCCAGATCGACTCCATCTCCGGCGCGTCCATCATCTCGACCATACGCCGGTGGATGCGCTCGTCGGTGGCGACCCCCTCCCAGCCGACCGCCTGGATGAGCCAGCTGAGTTCGCGCAGCTTGGTAGCGGCGCTGCTCCCGATCACCTTGAGGGCGTGTTCCTCCAGGATGCGGGCGGTCTGCGACAGGTCGCGCGCGGCCTCGCGCAGCACCTGCTCGCGATGCTGCCATGCGGCCGCGGCGAACAGCAGCAGCGTGGTGACCAGCGCCACTACCACGACCCGCCCCAGCATCACGGCGGCGGTGAGCGGCCGGTCGCACCAGGCCCACGACCCGGCTGTCGCCGGCGTCGCGGGGACCGCAATCGGCGGGGCAGAAGCGTTGTCCCGTGGAGACAAGTCTGGGTCCCGTCTCATCTGCATTGCGCGGCCCCGGGACACTGTAACATCGGCGACGACAACGCAAGCTCGATGGTTTCCATCGCCCCGCCGCGATCCCCGGCGTCTCAGGACCGCCCGGCCCGGTCGATTGCGTCCCGGATGAGCTGCATTGCCTCGTCCGGCCCCACCCATCGGACGATCGTCACCCACTTGCCCGCTTCCAGGTCCTTGTAGTGCTGAAAGAAGTGGGCGATCTGGTCGCACAGGATCGACGGCAGATCCTCGTATGAGCGGACACCGCTATGGAACGGATGAAGCTCGTCGACCGGAACGGCGACGATCTTCTCGTCCGGGCCGGCCTGATCCTCCATCAGCAGCGCGCCGATCGGCCGGGAGCGGATGACCGCGCCGGCCACGACCCGGGACTGCCCGATCACGAGCACGTCGCAAGGATCCCCGTCGAGCGACAGCGTGTGCGGTATGAAACCGTAGTTCCCCGGATAGAACATCGCGGTGTGGAGGAAGCGGTCGACGAACAGCGCACCCGATTCCTTGTCGAGCTCGTACTTGACCGGCTCTCCTCCTTGGGGAATTTCGATGAACACGTTGACGTCGAACGGGGGATTGACGCCGATCGGGATCTTGCTGATGTCCAAGTCGGTCTCCTGCGCGGCGAATACGGGTCCGGAATATCAACGCATCCTCTGCCCGGCCGGTGCGCGGCACGCCGTCGCGCCTGCTCTCCTCACGTCTTGGTCCGGGACCACGCCCAGGTCGCGGCGCCGGCGGCCAGGCCGGCACCGGTCCAGGCGAGCGCCCGTCGCAGCGCGTCCGGGTCGATCCGCCCGGCACGGCGGCCGGAGCGGTGGCCGAAGCGCCCCCGCGCCCCGGGATCGCCAGGCACCGGCTCGAACAGATTGTCGGGGCGGCCGGCCCGCGCCGGCTCCTGCGACTGCTGCCCGGACCATCCCTTGCCGGCGAGGAAGCGGTCAAGCAACCCTGGCGCCACCGCGTCGCCGACAATGACCGCTGCCGTCGAGCAGCCGATCCAGAGCTCCCGCGGCGCCTCCCGAGCCGCCTGCACGATGGCGTCGGCCACCGGCTCGGGCTGAAAGATCGGCGGCACCGGTTGCGGGCGGCGAGGCAGGCGGTTGCGCGCCCAATCGAACTGCGGCGTGTTCACGGCCGGAAGGTGCACCATGCTGAGGCGGACCCGGCTGCCCTCATGCAGCAGTTCGCAGCGCAGGGCGTCGACGAAGCCGCGGATGCCGAATTTCGCGCCGCAATAGGCGGCCTGAAGCGGAATGCCGCGATAGGCGAGCGCGGAGCCGACATGGATGATGGTCCCGGCGTCGCGCGGACGCATGTGGCGCAGCGCCGCCATGGTGCCGTACACCTGCCCGAGATAGGTGACCTCGGTCACCCGCCGGAACTCCTCGGGTGTCACCTCCGCGACCGGCGCGAAGACCGTCACCATCGCGTTGTTGATCCAGACGTCGATGCCGCCCCAGGTCGCGGCGGCGCGATCCGCGGCCTGCGCGACCGCCGCGAAGTCGGCGACATCGGCGGGCAGCACCAGGGCGGCACCGCCCGACGCCTCGATCTCGGCCTGCGCGGCCTCCAGGCGCTCCCGGCCGCGCGCGATCAGCCCGACCCGCCAGCCGAGCCGTCCGAAGGCCCGCGCGACCGCCCGGCCGACCCCGGCCGATGCTCCGGTCACGACGACGCTCCGTCGCCTGCCCTCCTCCCGGGCCATGCCTGCCTCCCCACTCCCGCTTCCGATGGCGGTGCCGATCGGACCCTTCGTGCATCGGTGCGAACCCCGTTCCGGCAAGAAGGTTTCCGTGCGGTCCGGTGTCGACGCCCCGACGGCCGGGAAATCCCGCGGCGCCTCAAATGCGAAGCGCCCGGGAGATCCCCGGGCGCCCGACAGGCCGAAGACGAAGACGCGGCAGACTCAGCGCGAGTAGTACTCGACCACCAGATTCGGCTGCATCTGCACGGGATAGGGCACGTCGGCCAGCTTGGGGCCGCGGATGTAGCGCCCCTTCATGGCACTGTGATCGACCTCGATATAGTCCGGCACGTCGCGCTCGCCCGACTGCACGGCCTCGAGCACGCTGACGAGCTGCTTCGATTTCGGCTTGACCTCGATCACGTCGCCGTCCTTCACGAGATAGGACGGGATGTTGACGCGCCTGCCGTTGACCAGGACATGGCCGTGGCTGACGAACTGACGGGCCGCGAACGGCGTCACCGCGAACTTCATCCGGTAGACGACCGCGTCGAGCCGGCGCTCGAGGATCTCGATCAGGTTCTCGCCGGTGTCTCCGCGGCGGCGCACCGCTTCCTGATAGTAGCGCTGGAACTGCCGCTCCGTCACGTTGCCGTAATAGCCCTTGAGCTGCTGCTTCGCCCGGAGCTGGATGCCGAAGTCCGACGGCTTGCGGCGGCGCTGGCCGTGCTGTCCGGGACCGTATTCCCGCTTGACGACGGGGCTCTTGCCGCGCCCCCAGAGATTGACGCCGAGACGGCGGTTGATCTTGTATTTGGCGCTCTCGCGCTTGCTCATGATGTCGGTCCCGTTTCTGTCAGGGTTATTGTTCCGATAGGCCCAGTGCAGGCCGCGCCGGGCGGGGCTCGTCACCCGCGTTCTCGGAAGTGGGTCGCAATATAGTCCCCGATCCGGCGCTGTCAAACGTCACCGCGGCCGCGGTGACGTGTGCCGGCAAGCCGGCTGACCATCCCGCGCAGCGTGCGGACCTCCTGCTCGGTCAGCTGCGCGCGCAGGAAGACATTGCGCAGGTTGCGCCACATCGCGGGTTTCATCGCCTCGGTCGGGAAGAACCCGGCCCGATCCAGCTCCACCTCGAGCTGGCCGAAGAAGCCCTCCATCTCGCCGACCGTGGCGAGGCGGGTGCCGCCCAGCGGCAGCTCGGTCGGCGGCGTCGCATCGGCCGCCATGAACCATTCATAGCCGACCAGCAGCACCGCCTGGGCGAGGTTCAGCGAAGAGTAAGCCGGATTGAGCGGCACGGTGATGATGCTGTGGGCCCGCACCGTGTCCTCATTGGTAAGGCCGGTGCGCTCCCGGCCGAACAGGATCCCACAGCGTTCGCCGCGCGCCTCCGCCTCGCGCAGCAGACGCGCCGCCTCGCGCGGCGTCACCACCGGCTTCACCATGTCGCGCGGGCGCGCGGTCGTGGCGAACAAGCGCTGGACGTCGGCGACCGCTTCGACGGTTCCGTCGTAGACCCGCGCCGTCTCCAGAATGCGGTCCGCCCCCGAGGCGGCGGCCACGGCATAGCGGTTCGGAAAAGGTTCGCGCGGGCGCACGATGCGGAGATCGGTGAGCCCGCAATTCAGCATCGCCCGGGCGGCGGTACCGATATTCTCGCCGAGCTGCGGCTCGACCAGGACGATGGCCGGGCCGCCGGCCAGCGAGGGCTTGGTGGCGTCCGTGCCGGCCATCACGCGTCCGCAGCGCGCGCCGGGAACACGAAACGCTGATAGAGGGCCCCCGTGGCGACCAGCGCCGCCCCGAGCCCGAGAAAGGACAGCACCCTCCAGATCCCCTCCAGTTCCGCCATGTCGATCAGAAACACCTTCAGCACCGTCAGCAGCACGATCGCGAGCGAGGCATAGCGCAGGGCGGCCATGCCGCGCCAGATGCCGAGCGCCAGCAGGCAGCCCGCATAGACGAGCCAGCCGGCCGAGTAGGCGTAGAGCTCGGCCCCGGTCGCCGTCCCCGCGGAGAGCACCGTTCCCCGGAATCCGTGGCGGATCTCCAGCGATAGCCAGAGCAGGATCGTCACCGTAGCGACGAGGCCGGACGCCATGGCGAGGCGCGCGCGCCCCTGCCGCCGCGCCTCCTCGGCGAAGAGGATGGCGAGCAGGCCCGGGGCGGCATAGGCCAGCAGCAGCAGATTGACCAGCGGCGCCGCGCCGACCGGCTCGCCCGACCGGATCGGGTTGAAGATCAGCCATTGCAGCAGCACGACCTGCGCCGCGGCCAGAGCGGCGAGGATCGGCCAGCCGCGGGCCACGACCGGGCTCGGGCTGGCGCGGGCCGCCCGCAGCAGGGCATAGCCGATGCTGCCCCAGGCGATCGATTGCAGGCTCTGCTCGAGCAGGTCGTAGCCGGGCGCGTCGAGGCCGCCGCCGATCAGATACCGGATCTCCAGCGTGACCAGCAGCACGGCGAACACCAGGGCGCCGCCGTCGAGGAGCGCGATCAGCGCTTCGCCCGGCCGCCCGCGGAACAGGCGGGCCGCCGCGTAGAAGCAGAGCGCCGGGATGCCGTAGCCGTAGAGCAGCCAGTTCAGGCCCGGCAGTTCACCGTCCAGCGGATAGTCCAGCACCTCGTAGTTGAAGACGAGGCGGACCAGCACCGTTCCGGCGACCAGGAGTGCCGCCGCGCGCAGCGCCGGCACGCGCAGGCGATCGTAGACCCAGGCCAGCGCCGGCAGCTCCAGCGCCAGCGCGACCGTGAGCCACGCCTCGCGCAGGCTTGCGGTCGCGGCGAAGGCGATGGCGGCGGCAACCCCGACCGCATAGGCGGCAAGGGCCTCGTCCGCAGCGGCGCTGCGGTTGCGGGCAATGCGTACCGCGGCAAGGAGGTAAAGTGCGGCAAGGCCGAGTCCGCCGGCCGCCCAGCTCAAGGCGACATCGAACGCGGCCAGCCGCGCATAGGCGACCGCCAGCAGCGCGAGCGGCGTGGCGGCGGAGACGGCCGCCCACAGGCCCGGCCGGCGGGCGCCCCAGAGGGCGACGAAGCCGGCCAGCGCGAAGGCGGCACCGTAGAGCAGGCAGGCGGTCGCGAACGGTTGCAGTTCCGGCGGCACCAACGGCGGCCGGACGACCGGGTCGGCGGCGATGAAGGCCGGCTCGTGCCAGCCCGCCAGGACGAGCACCGTGGTCAGCGCGGCGAGCGGGGCCAGCAAGGCAAGCCGCTCGTCCCGGCGGCCGACCAGAAGATACAGAACCGCGAGCGCGCTGAGGCCCGCGAACCCGGCCGGGCCGTAGGCGTCCATGCGCATCAGGACGAAGGCGAGCGCGGCGACCGCCGCGGCGGCCACGAGCGCCACCCGGTCCGGCCGGGCGAGCCCCGGGAGGCGCGGCGACGCGGCCGGCTCGAAGCGCACGAGCAGGAACAGCGCCGCGACCAGGACGAGGTACGGCCCGACCACCGCCGCATCGTCGGGCGCCCACGCTTCCGCCGCCCACAGCAGCACCCACAGCGCCGCCCCCGCCAGTGTGAGCCAGGACAGCCACCACCAGCCGCGCCAACGCACGACGCCGACTCCGGCTGCGGCGACGAAGAAGAGATAGGTGAACAGCGGCCACGCCGCCGGCTCCGTGGAGGAGACCAGCAGCGGCACCACATACGCGCCGGCCACGCCGAGCGCGGCGACGAACGGCCCCTGCACCAGCGACAGCGCGATGGCCGCGAAGGCGACCGCGCCAAGCCCGGCGAAGGCGAGCCCCGCGCCGAGCATGCCGTAAAGGGCATAGGCCGCGTAGAGGCTGGCGAAGCCGGTGCAGAGCCCGGCCGACGTGACCGCGGCCGGCACATAGTCCGGCCGGGCCGCGATGCCGGCCGCGCGTGCAGGCCGGCGGCGCAGCCACATGCCGACCGCGACCATGGCGACGGCCAGCACCAGGCCGAGCAGGACGCGTACGCCGGGCGACAGCAAGCCGGCGTCGATCGTCCACTTGACGAGAAACGCGCCGCCCAGCGCCAGGGCCACGCCGCCGAGCCAGACCATCCACCGGGCGGTCAGGCTCTCCTCCAGGCTGCCGCGCGTGCGGCGGGGCGTCGCCGGCGCGGGCTGCGGAGCCGGCGCAGCGGCTTCCGTCGTCGAAGGGGCGGCCGGCGCGGGAGCCGGTTCGGCCGGAGCCGGCTGCGGCGCCGCAAGGGGCGGTAGCGATCCCGACAGCCTTTGCCGCAGGCGCGCGACTTCGGCACGCAGCTCACCGACCTCGCGCCGCGCCCGGCGCGCCTGCACGAAACCGGCCACCGACAGAGCCGGGATCCCGAGAATCACCGCGAGGCCGAGCAGGGCATAGAACAGCTCTTCCATGATGCTCCGACCCCCGCGCAGCCCCGCCGGACGGACCGGCGCGGCTGTGCACGCCGTATCCTTCCATCTATTAAGCGATCCCGCTCAGCCTGTCCCGGCTGTCGTTGCGGCGGGCCGCGCCGGGACATCGGCGCCGGGCAGGCGGCGGGCTCAGGAGAACACCGGCCGCCGCCGCGAATAGTACTGCCGCTGCAGCGGCCGCCAACGCTCCATCAGCGCCCGGTTGGTGTCGAGCGGCGGCTTCTGGTCGGCCGGCAGCAGCGGCTCGTACACGGTCCCGCCGATCTCCTCGCGGAAGGTCCGCTTCGCTTCGGCGACGAGGCCGGGGTCGAGCAGGCAGTCGAGCACGGCGCCGGTCAGCGCCTTGGCGCCGGCGAGCGCGCCCTTGTGCGCGATCGAGGTCGCCAAGGGCGCGCCGCCGGTCCAGTGGTGAAACAGGATATTGGGCACGGTGCCGGGAAACCAGAGCCGGCCCATCGGCACCTTCCAGGAGATGTCGCCGCAATCGTTGGAGGCGGCGATCGGCTCGGTCCGGCCGGTCAGCGGCGTCACCGCGGTCTTCAGCCCTTCCGCCTCGACGCCGCCCTTCACCTGCAGGGCCCGGGCGAATTCCTGCTCCTCGGCCGTCCAGTCGGGCATGCCGACCTGCTCGATGTTACGCTGGAGGACCTCGGCCAGCGTGCGGTTGCAGCGGACCGGCCAGACGGCGCTGCGGACGTCGACCGCCACCTCGGTGTTGGTCATCAACGCCGCGCCCTGCGCGATCCGCTTCGCCTGTTCGAACAGCGTCCGGGCGCCCTCGGCGGACGGATCGCGGAAGTACCACCACACCGCGGCCTTCGCCGGAATCACGTTCGGCTGGTCGCCGCCCTGGGTGATGACGCGGTGTGCCCGCATGCTCGGCTGCATGTGCTCGCGATACTGCGCCATCCCCATGTCCATCAGCACGACCGCGTCGAGCGCGTCGCGGCCGCGCCACGGCGCCAGGCCCGCATGGGCGGTCTCGCCCGTGAAGACGAACTCGGCCGATATCGCGGCGATCTGGACCTGTCCGTACTCGGTCGAGAAGCGGCCGCCGACATGGTCGTGGAAAGCAATGTCGACCGTATCGAAATGGCCGTCACGCACGAAATAGGGGCGGCTCAGCAGCAGCTCCTCCGCCGGGGCGCCGAACACCTCCAGCGTACCGGGAAGGCCGTGCTCCTGCATCGCCTGCCGGACCGCCAGCGCGGCGGCGACCAGCACGGCCGCGTTGACGTTGTGCCCCTCGCAATGCCCCGGCGCACCGGCCAGGATCGGTCGCTGCTCGGTCACGCCGGAGACCTGCGAATTGTCCGGCAGGCCGTCATATTCAGCATGCAGCGCGATCACCGGCGACCCGCTGCCGAAGCTGGCACGGAAGGCGGTCGGGAATCCGGAGATGCCGCGCTCGACGGTGAATCCGGCCTCTTCGAGCAGGCCCGTCATGAGCGCCGCCGTCTCGTGTTCCTCCAGCCCCGGCTCGCCGAAGGCGAAGATACAGTCGCTCAGATCCGCAATCGCCCGGCGGTTCCGGTCGAGCCATGCGAAGGCGGCGAGCTTCTGCGGCGACAGGTTGGGGGCGGGCATGACGGTCCTTCTCGGGAGTCGGGAGGGGTCGGGTCGAGCGGCAGCGCGGACAACATAGCCGAATCCCGGCCGCGGCCGGGTGCGCCGCGATCCCGGCACGCGCCGGAATCGGCGGGATCGGGCCCGGGGGACGCCACCGGCAGGATCGGGACGGCTTCACGCGACCGCTCCGGCCTGCGACTATGGCGAAGGCAGGTCCGGCCGGGCAAGGCCGGCCGAGCGCGAACGGAAGGGTACGACGATGCGGGGCGTGGTGGTCTGTCCACAGCCGAGAGCGGCGGATGTCGGGGCGGCGGTGCTCTCGGCGGGCGGCAACGCCTTCGACGCGGCGATCGCGACCGCCTTCGCCCAGATGGTCGCCGATCCCTTCATGTGCGGCATCGGCGGTATGGGGACCTTGCAGTACTACGCTGCCGCAACCGGCGCGCACGGCATGATCGACTTCCACACCCGGGCCGGCAGCGGCGTCACGCCGGACATGTGGGCGGGCGAGGTCCGCGGCCGGGCCGAGATCTCGAAATACACCCAGTTCGACGATTTCCGCAGCGAACTCGGCTACACCGCCATCATGACGCCGGGGACCGTCGCCGGCTTCCACGCCGCCCACCGCTTCGCGACCCGGCCCTGGGCCGAGCTGCTGCAGCCCGCTATCCGCATGGCGCGCGAGGGACTGGAGATTCCGCCCTTCGTGCACGAGTTCTGGGCCCGGCCCGCCGTCGACGGCGCGCCAAGCGGGCTTCAGCGGCTCGGCCGGACGCCCGAGTGCGCGCGCATCTTCCTCGATGCCGAGGGCCGGCTGCTGCCGGTCGGGACGCTGCACCGCAACCCCGATCATGCCGACACGCTGGAGGCGATCGCCGCCGGCGGGCCCGACGTGTTCTATCGCGGGCATCTGGCCGAGCGCATCGCCGCGGATTTCGAGCGCAATGGCGCCTTCGTCACCGCGGCCGACCTGGCCGGCTACCGTGTTCGCGAGGGCAGACCGGTCTTCGGCTCCTATCGCGGCCTGACCGTCGCCGGCAACCCGCCGCCCGGCTCGGGCGTCACGCTGATCCAGATGCTGCAGATCCTGGACCGGTTCGATCTGCGCGGGCTCCATCACAACGGCCCCGAGCATCTCGACCTGGTCGCACGGGCGATGGCGGCGGCCCATGCCGACCGCGAAGCGTGGCTCGGCGATCCGGATTTCGTCGACGTCCCGGTCGAGACCATGCTGTCGCAGGAGCGCGCCGCACACTGGGCCGAGCGCATCCGCGCCGGCGAGTTCCTTGCGCCCCGGCCGGAGACGCCGCCGAGCTGCACCACCCATCTCTGCGTCTATGACGAGGCCGGCAACGCCGTTTCCTGCACGCATACGCTCGGCACCGGGGCGGGCGTCGTGACACCGGGGCTGGGCTTCGTCTGGAACAATTCGATGAAGCTGTTCGACCCCGAGCCGGGCCGCGCCAACTCGATGGCCCCCGGCAAGGCGCGCACCACGGCGATGTCGCCGACCATCCTCCTCAAGGACGGCCGGCCCTGGCTGCTGGTCGGCGCCCCCGGCGGTAGCGTGATCGTCAGCGCGATCCTGCAGACCATCATCAACATCGTCGATTTCGGCATGTCGCCGGCCGAGGCCGTGGCCATGCCGCGAATCCACTGCGAGGGCGGCCCGGTCCATGCCGAGGCGCGGATCCAGAGCGCCGTGGTCGCGGCTCTGCTCCGGCAAGGGCATCGGGTCAAGCAGACGCCGATCAGCTACGACCCGGTCATGTCGCGCGCCCATGCCGTCCTGATCGAGGACGACCGCTGGCGCGGCGGCGCAGACCCCCGGGGCGGCGGCGGGGTCGCCTATGCGTGGTGACGGAGCGCGCCGCGGGTGAAGGCGGCAGGCGGGGACGCCGCCCTCCGGCTCATCCGCGGAACAGCACGATCGCGACCAGCAGCGGCGGCACCGCGGCCAGCCAGAAGCAGAGCGCGTAGCTCCCCGTCGCCGCCAGCACCGCCGTCATGACCAGCGGATAGACGATGGCGGTGGCGCTGCCGAAGGCGATCACGCCGCCGGTCATCGCCCCGACCATACCGGGCGGCGACAGCCGCGCGACCTCGGACAGGTTGATCCCGTGCCAGCTCACGGCGGTCCCGGCGAGCGCCAGGGCGACGGCGGTGATCGCGGCCAGGGGCCAGGCCGGCGTGACCAGCCCGAGCAGTGCCGCGACCGCCGCCATGGCGAGGCCGAGCAGCCCGAGCAGCCGCCGCGGCCCGCCGACCCGCCCGCCGACCCAGCCCCAGAACACGCGCGCGAACACGGCCACCACCTGCGCCGCCGCGAACACCTGCCCGGCGGTGACGAGGTCGTAGCGCAGCTCCACCACCATGAAGGTCACGAAGAAGGTGATGAAGGTGTTCTGCAGCCCGACATAGGCGCCCTGCGCGAAGGCGAGGCCGCGCAGGCCGCGGTCGCGGAAGATCGTCCGCAGCGTCACGAACATCCCGGCGCGCTGCGCGCCGCTGCGTGCCGCGCCGTCAGCGTCGAAGCGGGGCACCAGCGGCTGCAGCAGCGCCGCCAGCAGCAGGCCGCTCCCCGCCGTCACCAGGATCGCCGCACGCCAGTCGACCAGGGCGACGCAGAGCGGGCCGATCAGCCCGGCCAGCATCGTGCCCGCCGGCACCCCGGTCTGCTTGATCGAGAAGATGAGCGGCGCGGAGGCGGGCGGCGCGTAGCGGGCCAGGATGTCGGAGCTGGCCGGCGTCGCGATCACCGTGCCGAGGCCGACGACAAACGCTCCCGCCGCGACCAGGATCACCCATCCCGGCAGGCTCATGGCGAGGCCGGCTCCCATCAGCAGCAGCGAGACCTGGCTCATCCGCATCGCGCCGAAGCGCTGGATCCAGCGCCCGCAGGCTGCCGCCCCGAGCGTGGAGGCGGCGCCGGCGATCGCGACGTAGATCCCGACCAGCTCGGGATCGATGCCCAGATCGCCGGCCATCGCCGGCCCGATCACGGGCACGATGCTCTTGCCCCAGGTGGTGACGGTCTGCTGGATCAGCATCGCCCCGAGGGCGAGCCAGAGCACCCCGGTCACGGCCGGGCCCGCGGCAGCGCCGCTGCCCGGCCCGTCCGCTTCAGGGATCGACGTATGCCGTCGCGTAGCCGTTGACGACCTCCTTGCCGTCCTGGTTGGTCGTCGAGACCGCCAGGTCGACATAGTGCCGGCCGCCCTCCTCGCGGATGGCGGTGACGGTGGCCTTGGCGTCGAGCGTATCGCCGGGCCAGACCTGATTGGTGAACCGGACCCCGAACTTCGTCAATCGACCGTCGCCGACATAGTTGGTCAACATCTTGCCGGTGAGCCCCATCGTCAGCATCCCGTGCGCGAACACGCTCGGATACCCCGCCGACTGGACCGTGTAGACCTCGTCCGTGTGCAGCGGATTGTAGTCGCCGGAGGCGCCCGCGTACTGGACGATCTGGGTGCGCGAGAGATTCTCGACGACGCGCTCGCTGTACGAGTCGCCGACCTTGAGCGTGCTTGCCTTGAGTGCCATGGCCGTCGCCCCCCTCAGCTCCGGTCGACCGGGCGCTCGGTGGTCACGCCCACACTGCGCGCCGTGACCACCAGTTCGCCGTTCTGATCGCGGTACTCGGTGATGCGCTCGCGGAAGCGCAGCTTGCCGGCGCGCCGGCTCTCCTTCTCCCAGGTCTCTCCCTGGCGGGTCTCGACCGTGAGGACGTCGCCGGGACGCAACGGGCGGTGATACTCGAAATGCTGCTCGGCATGGAGCCCGCCGCTGGAGGCCGGCTTGCCCTCGATGCCGCTCGGCGTCCTGCCCGATCCGAACCACGGCTGGCCGGGCTTGGGGCGCAGGTGATAGTCGGGATCGAACTGCGCCACCGCCTGCGGAAAGGTCGGCGGCGCGATGATGCCGCCCACCTCGGTGCGCTTGGCCCGCTCGGCGTCGTGATAGACGGGATTGATGTCGCCGATAGCGCGCGCGAACATCATGATGTGCGTCGCCTCGACGGGGAAGGTGATCTTCGGCAAGGGCATCCTCCTGGTTTCCGGACTGCGGCTTCCCGGCATCATAGCCGCCCCGCACGGCTTTGCAGCCGTCTCCCCGTTGCCGCCGCGGAACGGCGCTCGCCCCGCGCCTGCGCACGGGGCATCCGCGGGCGCGGGGCCGTCAGCGCGGCCAGTCCCGGATCGCCAGGAAGCCGCCGTCGATCGGGAGGAAGGCTCCGGTCACCCAGCGCGACTCGTCGCTCGCCAGATAGACCGCGGCGTGGGCCACGTCCCATCCGGTGCCCTCGCTGCGCAGCGGCACCGCGTTCCGCCGCCGTGCCCGGCCCTCCTCGCCGAGATGCGCCACCAGCGGCGTGTACACCGTCCCGACGATCAGGCAATTCGCGCGGATGTTCTCCGCGGCGTAGTCGGCGGCGACCGACAGCGTCAGCCCGTGCAACCCCGCCTTGGTGGTGGCATAGGCCACCGCGCCGGTCTCGCGCGAGAGCCCCGTCGCCCCGGCGATCGAAGAGACGTTGACGATCGAGCCGCCGCCGCCGGCGCGCATGCGCGGGATGGCGTATTTGCAGCAGAGCATGGCCGTGGTGAGATTGGCCTGGAACAGGCGGTTCCAGTCCTCGATCTCGATCCGCTCGACCGTGGCGGCGTGGCCGATGCCGATATTGTTGACGAGGACATCCAACCGCCCGTAACGCTCGACCGCGAACGCGGCCAGCGCGCGCGCCGTCTCCGGGTCGCCGACATCGCCGGCGAAGGCAGCCGCCTCGCCGCCTTCGGCCATGATCTCCGCCGCCAGCGCCTCGGCGCGCTCGGCGCTGCGGTTGACCAGCACGACCCGGGCGCCTTCGCGCGCGAACCGGATCGCCGTCGCCTTGCCGTTGCCGACGCCTTCGCCGCGCGACGCGGCGCCCGTCACGATGGCGACCTTCCCCGCCAGGCGGCCGTCCCTCGGCATCCCGTCCTCCTGTCCTCTGCCATGTCGTTCGGATACGGCGCGCGCGACGGCTGCGGCCGCCCCGCTCGCACCCCCGCGGAACTGTCCGGACCAGTATGGTGCGGCCGCGGCACGGGCGGCAACCGGCGCCGGCTGCCGCATGATTCTTGTGGCGACGGCCGGCATTCTCCGACACGCTCCCGAGGCGAGCCCGCATACACTTCGCCGAAGGAGGTTCCGATGCTCTACGAGCTCCGCGTGTATCATTGCGTGCCCGGCCGCCTGCCGGCCCTGCTGAAGCGATTCGAGACGATCACGCTGGGCCTGTGGGAGCGGCACGGCATCCGCCAGGCGGGGTTCTGGACCGTGGCGATCGGCGAATCGAACCAGGTCCTCTACTACATGCTGGCCTGGGAATCGCTCGCCGAGCGCGAGCAGAAATGGAACGCGTTCGCGAGCGATCCCGAATGGCTGGCCCGGCGCGCCGAGACCGAACGCGACGGCCCCATCGTCGCGAAGGTGACCAACGAGATCCTTCAGCCAACCGGTTTCTCGTCCGTGCAGTGACCGTGTAACCTCGCCAGCCTTGCGTACCGGCCGGCCGACCGGCGCGGCCCATCGATGGAGCGGCCAATGACGCTTGACGCGAAGATCGTCGAAACCCTTTCGGCAGCCTCGACCGCGACGATCACGACGATTCTGCTGAAGAAGGGGCTGCGCAACGTCTGGATGCGTGGCACGCGGCCCTTGAACCCGGGTCAGCCGCGCCTGGTCGGACGCGCCTTCACGCTACGCTTCATCCCGGCCCGGGAGGATCTCGCGACGCCCGAATCCTGGTCCTCGCCGCGCTCGACCCGGGCGGCGATCGAGGCGATGCCGCCCGGCTGCATCGCCGTCGCCGATGCGATGGGCATCACCGATGCTGGCATCTTCGGCGACATCCTGTGCGCGCGGATCGCCAAGCGCGGGATCGCGGGGCTGGTCACGGACGGCGTCGTGCGCGACGTTGCCGGGGTCCGCAGCACCGGCCTGCCGGTCTGGTGCCAGGGCGGCGCGGCGCCGCCCTCCGTCGCCGGCCTGACCTTCGTCAACTGGCAGGAGCCGATCGGCTGCGGCGGCGTCGCGGTATTCCCGGACGATGTCGTCGTGGCCGACGAGGACGGCGCGGTGGTGATCCCGGCGGCGCTGCTCGACGAGGTCGTGGCGGCGGCGCCGGAGCAGGAGCGCCTCGAAAACTGGATCATGACGCAGGTCGAGAACGGCGCAGCGCTGCCGGGCCTCTATCCGCCCAACGCTGAGAACAAGGCGCGCTACGAGGCCGAGACGGGGCGGGGCCGAGACTCGTGACCGGGCAGGGCGAAGCCGCGGCGGACCACCCGCTCGCGGGCATCCGCGTCATCGACCTCGCCAGCTTCATCGCCGGGCCCGTGGCGGCGACGGTGATGGCCGATTTCGGCGCGGAGGTCATCAAGATCGAGCAGCCGGGCGTCGGCGACCCCTACCGGACCCGCAATCACCGGCCCGGCACGCCGAACCACCGCTACATCGTCGACAACCGCTCCAAGAAGAGCCTCGCCCTCGACCTCAAGGCGCCCGAAGGGCTGAAGGTCCTGCATCGCCTCGTCGCGCGTTCCGACGTCCTCGTCACCAATCTCCCGCTCGACATCCGCGCCCGGCTGAAGGTCCGCTACGAGGATCTGGCGCCGCTGAACGAGCGGCTCGTCTATGCGTCGATCACGGCCTATGGCGAGGTCGGGCCGGAGGCGAGCAAGACCGGGTTCGACACGACCGCGCTCTGGGCGCGGACCGGGCTCATGGACCTGGTGCGGGCCAACCCCGACATGCCGCCGGCCCTCCCGCCCGGCGGCATGGGCGATCATCCGACGGCGATGTCGCTCTACGGCGCGATCATGACCGCGCTGTTCCAGCGCGAGCGCACCGGCAAGGGCGCCATGGTTGCGACCTCGCTTCTGGCCAACGGCGTCTGGTGGGGCGCCCTTCCCGTTCAGGAGATGCTGTGCGGGCTGCCCCGCACCTCGCGCGAGACCGGCCGCGGCGCGCCGAACGCGCTTTACAACCTCTACCGCTGCCGGGACGGTCGCTGGTTCCTGATGGCGGTCGCCAACGAGGAGCGGCAATGGCCGGCGCTGGCCCACGCGATCGGACGCCCGGAGTTGACCGACGATGACCGGTTCGCGACCCAAGCGGCCCGGCGGACCCATGCGGCCGAGCTGTTCGACCTCCTCGAAGCGGTGTTCGCGACGCGCGACTGGGACACCTGGCGCCCGCTGCTCGAAGCCGCGGGGATCACCTTTGGGCCGGTCGGGCGGGTGACCGACCTGCCCTCCGACCCGCAGGTGCGCGCCGCCGGAGTGCTGATCCCGACCACGGATCCGAGCGTCGGGGCGGAGCTGACGGTCGACAGCCCGATCTGGATGCGCGGCCACGACAAGGCCCCGCCGCTGCCCCCGCCCGGGCTCGGCGAGCATTCGCAGGCGGTGCTGCGCGACGCCGGCTACGACGAGGACGAGATCCGGCGCCTGATCGATGCCGGCGTGGTCGGAGCGGGCGGCGGGCCCGGGTGACGCGCCGATCGTGCGGCGGCGATCTCCGGCATCGGGTAGGGAGGGACGGCGCATGGAACAGCGTCTGAGTCTGGTAACGCTCGGCGTCCGCGACCTCGTCCGCAGCCGGCGCTTCTACGAGCAGGGGCTCGGCTGGACCGCTTCCGGCGCCAGCACTGATGCGGTCGTCTTCTTCCGGCTCGGCGGCATCGCGCTCGCGCTCTTCGGCCGGGACGCACTCGCGGCCGATGCCGGGCTGCCCGCGGCCGGCAGCGGCTTCGGCGGCATCGCGCTCGCCTACAATGCCCGCACGCGCGACGGGGTGGATGCGGTGCTCGCGAAGGCCGCGGTCGCCGGCGGCCGCATCCTGAGGCCGGCCGGGGAGGCCGAATGGGGCGGCTATACCGGCTACTTCGCCGACCCGGACGGCCATCCCTGGGAGGTCGCCTGGAACCCGCATTTCCCGATCCGGGCGGACGGCAGCATCGCGCTGCCCGACTGAGGCCGCGGCACCTCCTTCCCGATCCGAAGGGTGCCCTTAACGCGCCGGGCCAATCCGGCTAAGCTTTCGGAACACGCCGGCCGAACCGGCGGACCACGAGGCGCATCCGGGAGACCATCGCCCGCCGCACAGCGGGCAAGCGTGGCCGACCAGCAACGACCACATGGAGGAGACGACCCGATGCCTATCCTCAAGAGCCTGTGGGGCGCAGCCGCCGCCTTGGCGCTCCTCGCGGTCACGGCCAGCGCGCCGCCGCAAGCCGGAGCCGCGGAGTGGCCGGATTACTATCCCGCCGATTACGACGAGATCGTGGAGGCCTCGAAGAACGAAGATGGCCTCCTGATCTACTCGATCATGGCCGAGTACAACTGGCGTCCGGTCATCGAAGGCTTCAACAAGCTCTACCCCTGGATCACGGTCAGCACGCTCGATCTCCAGAGCAACGAGGTCTTCACGCGCTACTATGCCGAGCGCAGCTCGGGCGCCAAGACGACGGACCTCATCATTTCGGCTACGATCGACGGCTGGCTCGAGTTCCTCGACAAGGGTGAGGCCCTCGAATACGTGTCGGCCGAGGCGGACAAGCTGCCGGACTGGAGCAAGCCCCGGCCCGGCTTCTATACCGTCTCCACCGACCCCATGATCATGGTCTACAACAAGCTCGTCGTGCCGGAGAACCTGCGGCCGAGAGGCATCCGGCACCTGGCCGAGCTGGTCCAGGAGAACCCGGGCATCTTCCGGAATGCGCTGGGAACATACAATGCCGGACTGTCCTCCTTCGGGCAGGCGATCAATCTCGTCTTCCTGAGACGGCACGGCGAGGAGGCGTGGAAGTGGCTCGACACGCTGGGGCCGCAGTCGCGCCCCGAAATGTCGTCGGGGCCGATGCTGGCAAAGCTGCAGGCCGGTGAGTACAAGGTCGGGTACTTCATCTCCGGAATCGTCTTCTTCCCGAAGCTGAAGGACCCGGCCGGCGCCAAGATCATGGGCTGGAACTTCATCGAGGACGGGACCCCGCTGTTCATGCGGATGATGGCGATCCCCAAGGGCGGCAGCAGCCCCAACTCGGCCAAGCTGATGCTCGACTACATCCTCTCGCATGACGGCCAGGCTGGGTTCGGACGCGGCGGCCTGACGCCCTACCGCGAGGACGTGACGAAAGACGAGGTCGCCTACTACACCTACGGCGCCATCAAGGAGGAAGTCGGCGAGGAGAACATCCTGCTGATCGACTACGACCCGGACCTGATCAAGGACCTCGACAAGTTCATCGAGCGCTGGAAGCAGGCCTACCGCGCGAAGTGATCCGGGGCACCCGGGCGGCCGTCTCCCGGACGGCCGTCCGGCCCGCTTCACCGCTGTAAATCGGTAGGGGTGCCATGATGGCTCGAACGGAAACGGCCGGCCCGGCCGTGGCGGTATCGCAGGTCGACCGCAATCTCGTCATCCAATGGCTGATTGCGGCCGTGACCGGGCTGCTCGTCGTACTGCCGGTGCTGCCGGTGTTCTATCAGGCTTTTCTCGATCGGCCGCTCTACGATGCCGACGCCAGCTTCTCGGTCAGCAGCTTCGTCCGGCTCCTCTCGGCCCCGGAGTTCGGCGAGGTCGTGCTGAATACCGTGTGGTTCGCGGTCGGCACGACGGTGATCGCGCAGGGGCTGGGCGTCCTGGGTGCGATCCTGGTCGGACGCACCGACCTGCCCGGGCGCGCCTTCTTCGGCGACATGCTGCTGTGGCCGCTGTTCATCTCGCACCTCGTGATGGCGTTCGGCTGGTTCACGATGTACGGGCCGTCCGGCTATGTGACGGTGCTGGTGCAGAGCGTACTCGGCTTCGAGCCCTGGAACCTCTACAGCATCGCCGGCATGGCGGTGGTCGCCGGCGTGTCGCAGGCGCCGCTGGCCTATCTTTACTGCATCGCCTCGGCGAGCGCGGCCGATCCGAATCTCGAGGACGCGGCGCGCAGCGCCGGCGCCAGCCCCTGGACCGTGCTGCGCACGGTGACGCTGCCGCTGATGCGGCCGGCGATCATCTACGGGACGATCATGAACTTCGTGATCGCGATCGAGATGCTGTCGATCCCGCTGGTGTTCGGCGGACCGGTGCATATCGAGCTGTTCACGACCTACCTCTACCATCAGGTGTTCATGAGCGCGACGCCGGACTATGCGCTGGTGGCGGCCGCCTCCTTCTTCTTGCTGGCGATCGTCCTCGCGATGATGGTCCTGCAGGGGCGCCTGATGCGCAATGCCGGCCGCTTCGTCACGGTCGGCGGCAAGGCCTCGCGGCCGCGTCGCTTCCCGCTCGGCCGCTGGCGCTGGATCGCCTTCTTCGGCCTGCTGTTCTACGTCGTGTTTGCGATCATCGTGGTGCTCGGCGGGCTCGCCTTGCGCTCGGCCACGGTTCTGCTGACGCCGCTGATGCCGATCTGGGACCTGTTCACCCTGGCCAACTATCAGGTCATCGGCACCTACGAGGTCTATGTCCGCTCGATCGTGAACACCATCGCGATCTCCTTCGTCGGCGGCCTGATCGGGACCCTGCTGATCACGTTGATCGCCCTGGTCGCGGCGCGGTCGGAGTTCCCGTTCCGCCGGCAGGTGGAGTATCTCGCGATCGCCCCGCGCGCCATTCCGGGCATCATCGCGGGGATCGGAATCTTCTACGCCATGGGCCTGTTCCCGCCGCTCGGGTGGCTGCGCAACACCATCTGGCTGCTGATCATCGCCTACATCATGCGCTACCTGCCGACCGGGTTCGGGGCGATCGCCCCGGCGCTGTCGCAGATCAGCGCCGATCTCGACCGCAGCGCGCGCACGGTGGGCGCCGACTGGTGGCGCACCTCGCGTTCGATCCTGTTGCGGCTCCTCAAGCCGGCGATGTTCTCCTGCTTCGCCCTCCTCTTCATCCACTTCCTGAAGGAATATGTGACGGCGGTGTTCCTGTTCGCGCCGGGCAGCGAGGTGATCGGCACGACGATGCTCCAATTCTGGATCAACGGCGACAACGGCCCGGTCTCGGCGCTGGCCACGATCCAGATCGCGATCACCGTCGTCTTCGTCTATGCCGCCCGCAAGCTGCTCGGAGTGCGCATCTATGGCTGAACTCGTGGTGGAAGGGCTGGTCAAGACCTTCGGCGCCGTCCGCGCCGTCGACGATGTCGGGTTCACGGTCGCAGACGGCGAGTTCCTGACCCTGCTGGGGCCGAGCGGCTGCGGCAAATCGACGACGCTGGCCGCCATTGCCGGGCTCGACCGGCCCGACGCCGGGCGGATCACGCTCGGCGGGCGGCCTTTCTTCGACGCCGCGAAGAACCTGTTCGTACCGCCGGAGGGGCGCGAGGTCGGGCTGGTCTTCCAGTCCTACGCGCTG
>CAZVAR010000034.1:0-26772 GCA_964625225.1 uncultured Alphaproteobacteria bacterium
GAGACGAACACGCCATCGACATCGCCGGAGCGTGCCAGCTCAACCGCCGCCCGCTTCACCGAGTCCGGCGTGATGCGGGCCACGCGCGTATCGTCGGGGTCGTTGAAGGAGCCCATGACCGGTACCGCGACGCCACGATCCTCGATCAGGTCGCGCATCATGTCGTTGATTTCCTGGACATAGGGTGTCAGCAGCGCGACGCGCTGCAGCCCGAGAGCCTTCATGGCGGCCAGCGCGCCGGTCATGGGCGACGTACAGGCAATGCCGGGACGGACCGATCGGATGTGCTCGAAGACTCTTTCCTCGCCGATCACCATCGTGCCCGAAGTGCAGCAGAAGGCCATCACGTCTAGCCGTAGGCCCGGCATGATCAGGTCTGCGGTCGGCGCAATGTCCTTCTCCAGCGCGGCGAGCGTCTCGCGGTTGATGTTGGCGTCGTTGTACATGCGCGCTTCGTAGAAGGCGACGCCGGGAAGGCCGCCCAGCATAAGGCGGAACTCGTGCTCGGTGGTCTGGTCGGTCGCAAGAACGATCAGACCGATCCGCGCCCTTGCGCCGAGCCCCTCGTCGAGTTCGAAGGGCATGAACGTCCTGTTCACGAGCAAGGGCTGCTTCGTCGCGGCGAGCGGGGCGGCCATGGCGCATCTCCAGGTCGGGTCGAGCCGATGCACAGTCTAATCCCCGGCCGGCTCGGTCGGGAAGGTCATGCCACCATAGGCCTGCATCACCGGGACGAGTTCGAGGTGACTCACATTGACGTGCGGCGGGGCGTCGAGCGCGTAGCGCACCGCGGCGGCAACGTCCTCCGGCTGCAGTGGCGTGCGGCCGTCATAGAGCGCCTGCCGGGTTGCCGCGCGATCGCCGCCGAAGGCATCGACATAAATGTCGGTTTCGACCCGACCGGGCAGAATCTCGGTGACGCGGATCGGCCTGCCCGCCAGTTCCAGGCGCAGGCTGTGGGTCATGGCGTGCAATGCCGCCTTGCAGGCGCCGTAGAGCGGAAGGCCCGGCTGGGTGTGGATCGCGGCGGTCGAACTGATGAAGAAGACGTGCCCGCGGCCGCGCGCGATCATGCCGGGCAGGGCGCGCCGCAGCACCTGCAGCGGCACGTTCAGATTCAACGCGACCATGCCGTCGAGCTTCTCCGGCTCGATCTCGGCGGTCGGGGCAATGCTGGTGACGGCGCCGACATTGTTGACCAGCACGTCCACGGCAAGGTCGGCGAAGAGCGCATCGAGCGCCGTCCGGTCGCCGAGGTCGACGGCATGCGGAACGCAGCCGGTCTCTGTCGCCAGAGCCTCCAGCCGCGCCCGCGAGCGAGCGGCGGCGTGAACCTCCAGGTCGCCGCGCGCCGTCAGCGCCCGCACGATCGCGGCGCCGATGCCGCGCGAGGCGCCGGTGACGAGGGCGGTGCGGTAGCCGTGCGGTTCCATCTCAGAACCCGGTCATGGTGGAGGGGAGCCAGGTTGCCGTTGCGGGCAGCAGCGCGACCAGGAGCAGGACGAGTATCTGGCAGATCACGAAGGGAACGACGCCGACGAACATCTGCTCCATCGTGATCTGCGGCGGCGCGACGCTGCGCAGATAGAAGATCGCCGGTGCCATCGGCGGCGTGAGATAGGAGGTCTGCATGACCACGAGCATCATAGTGCCGAACCACAAAGGGTCGATGCCGGCCATGCGGATCAGCTTGTCGAAGATCGGCAGGACGATCAGCACGATCGATACCCAGTCGAGGACGAATCCCAATAGGAAGCCGATCAGGAGGAACAGGGCCATCATCCCGGCCGGTCCGAGCGCCAGCGCATCGACGATGCTGCGTACCAGGTCGGCGCCACCGTGGATAATGAACACACTTGAGAAGATGGTGCCGCCGAGCACGATCAGCATGATCATCGCGTTCACGACGACCGTGCGTCGCAGCACGTCCATGAGCAGCTTGAGGCTGAAGCGGCCGTAGAAGACGGTCAGCAGCGTGGCGCCGGCAGCACCGACGCCGGCGGCCTCGGTCGGCGAGGCGATGCCGAGCAGGATCGAGCCCAGGACTCCGGCAATCAAGGCGGAGGCGGGGACCAGCGCGGTCGCCGTGATTCGCAGCTTCTTAGCCAAAGGAATATCGGTTTCGGCACGCGAGATCGGCGGGCCGTGGGCGGGCACGATCAGGCACCTGAGCAGGATGTAGAGAATGAATAGCGCCACCATCAGCAGGCCGGGAATCGCGATCGCGGCGAGCATGTCGCCGACCGGAATCCGCCCGACCGAGGCATAGACCACCGCCAGCACCGAAGGTGGAATGATCGTGCCGAGCGACCCGCCGGCGCAGATGGTTCCGGCGATCAGATCGTGCCGATAGCGGTAGTGCAGCATCGTCGGGATCGCCATCATGCCGATGATCGCCTCGACGGCGCCGACAATGCCGGTGGTCGCGGCGAAAATGCCGCCCATCATGATCGTCGCGAGCGCCAGGCCGCCGGGCAGCCGGCCGACCCATAGCTGCATCGCCTGAAACAGGCGCTCGGCCAAGCCCGAGCGCTCCAGCATTGCGCCCATGAAGATGAAGGGGGGCACGGCGGCGAGCGCGTACGAATTACCCACGTCCAGCACGCGGCCGAACATCTGCAGCGGCGTCAGCGGGCCGAACAGCGCCACTGCACCGACGAAGCCGACAATGATGAGGCTGAACGCGACCGGGATGCCCAGAAACACCAGGACGAACATCGCCGGAAACATCAGCGCTGCGATGGTCTGTCCGTCCATTCCGGTTTCCGAACCGATCGATCGTACGCGCCTGGGATCAGGCCCGCGGCAGGGACAACGCGGCCGGGTCGCGCAGGGCTGCCAAGTGCCGCAGCCCGCGGACGAGACTCTGGAGGGCGAGGCCGATCAGGCCGACCGCCATACCGGCATATGCCGGCCAGACCAGCGGCCCCCAGGCGCTGCTCAGCTCCCGCTCGCCCTTGAGGTAGGCGTCGGCCGCCTCGACGACGCCCGTATAGGCGAGCCACGCGATGCAGGGGACGAACAGCAGCAGCAGGACCGATGCCGCGACGAGGTGCTGTACCGCCGGCGGCAGCCGCCGCGAGAGGACGTCGATGCGGACATGCGCGTCCTCCCGCAGGGCATAGCCGGCCGCCAACAGGTACATCGTGCCGTTCAGCATCAATGAGATGTCGAACGACCAGAGTGTCGGCGCATTGAAGCCGTAGCGCGCCGTGACCTCCCAGCACATCGCCAGCACGAGCGCCGCCATCTCCGCCATCGCGATCCAGGCCAGGGCGAGGGCGATGCGTTCCAGCAGGTCGAGAACGCGCATCGTGGAGGGCGGCGTCGGAGGCGTCGCGCCGCTACTGCGTCCGGCTCGTGCTGACCCAGTTGGAGAGTACCGCCCAACGGTCCTTGAAGCCGAAGAAGGAGTCGGCGATCCGCTTCACCCAGGGATTGTCCTTGGCCTTCTCATAGGCCCATTCACGCGATGCCTTCTCGACCGCCTGGATGTAGGACGGCTCGACCTCGATGATCTCATTGCCGCCTTTTTGCAGCTCCTCCATCGCCTTCATGTCGCGCACGGTCCACTCGTGGAGCGCTTGCTGCGTGGTGATCATCGCAGCGGCCTCCATCGCCGTCTTGAGGTGATCCGGCAGTCCGTCCCAGAGTTCGGGCTTCATGACCATGTCGAAGGCTCCGGTCGTCGGCGCATGGATGCCGGGCATGATCACATACTTGGCAGCCTTGTGCAGGCCCAGCACCATGTTTTCCGCCGGCGTTGCCCATTCCACCGCGTCCACGCCCTTGCGCTCGAGCATCGTGTAGAATTCGCTGCCCGGCACGGTAACCGGAGAGCCGCCGAGCGCTTTGACCACATCGGCGAAGGCCCCGGCGGTGCGGATCTTCATGCCCTTGAGATCCTCGACGGTGCGCACCGGCTTGTTCGAGTGCAGATGGATCTCGGCCGGCCCCACGCCGACGACCAGCGTGTGCAGGCCCATCGTTTCGCGCCGGAACTCCTGCCAGAGCTCGATGCCGCCGCCGGCATAGAGCCAGGCCATGTAGGCGTCGATGCCCATGCCGCCCGGGAAGCTGCCCAGCAGCGCGTTGGCCGGGTCCTGATTGACCAGATAGCCGGACCAGCTATTGCCGAGTTCGGCCAAGCCGTCCTGAACGGCCTCATAGACCTTGAAGGCTGGGGCGATCACGCCGGCGGCATGCGGCGTGATCTCGATCTCGCCGTTGCTCAACCGCTTCACGTTCTCGGCGTAGGGCTGCGCGAAAAGGGTGAAATAGGTGGAGGTTTCCGACGGCGCGAGGGTCGCCATCCGCCATTTGTACTTTGCCTGCGCATGGGCCGTCCCGGCCGTCGCCGCAAGTGCCACCACCGTCAATGCCGCCGCAATCCGCTTCATCCACACCTCCCTAGCCGTAGCCGTCGGCCGAACGATCGACCGAGGCCGCTACAGTCGGTCCGAAATTGCCGGGCGGTCAAGCGTTCATGCCGTTCGACCGACTGGCCCCCGATCATGTGCACGGGCCGTCCGAATTCAGCGCCGATTAACCCGGGGCGGCTAACCAGGCGGCATGCTTGGTGCGCAAACATGGATACGACGCGGCGGCCCGGCACTCGTGCTCCTGATCTTGCTCCCGCTTGGCGGATGCCTGGGCAGCGCGGGCGACAGCGGGGTCGCACTCCGGCCGGTGGTCGCTATCGAACGCTCCGGCGGTCCGGGGCCCTGGACTGAGGTGGCCATGCTCCGGTCCGAGCAGCGATTCCGGGTGCCGCAGATGAAGGCCGTCCGGGTGCCGGGTTGGCGTCCGCCTGTCGGCGGATTCACTCTGCCGGTCGCCGAGGGTGTTCTGACGTCGACCTTCGGGCTGCGCGATCATCCGATTCTGGGGGGTGACCGAATCCACTCCGGCATCGACCTCGCCGCGCCGGCGGGCACGCCGATTCGGGCTGCCGCCGCGGGAACGATCGAAGTGGTCGGGTCGAACGGCGGCTACGGGCGCTATATCCGAATCCGGCACGACGGCAGCCTCAGCACCGCTTACGGCCATATGAGCCGCTTTGCTAGCGGAATACGCCCCGGCAGCACCGTGCGGCGGGGACAGGTGATCGGCTATGTGGGGTCGACCGGGCGCTCGACCGGCCCCCATCTCCACTGGGAGGTGCTGTTTCGCGACAAACCGCTTGACCCCTTGCCGATGCTGCCGAGCGAGACCCGGCTCGCCTTGCTCGACGGCGCAACTGTCGCGCATGCGGTCGGCGGTCGCTAACCGCGAGCGGCGCGGATCGCGGCCCAGACACGCTCGGGCGTTGCCGGCATGTCGAGGTGCCGCACCCCGAGCGGCGCCAACGCATCGACGATGGCGTTGATGACGGCCGGCGGCGCCCCGGTCGCTCCGGCCTCGCCGCAGCCCTTGATGTCCATCGGGTTCGAGGGCGAGGGGCTCTCCAGCGGTGTGAAGGCGAATGCCGGCAGGTCGTCGGCCCGAGGCAGGCAATAGTCCATGTACGAGCCGCTGAGGAGCTGCCCCTCGGCGCTGTAGACGGTGCGCTCCATGAGGGCCTGGCCGATGCCCTGGGTCACGCCGCCATGCACCTGCCCCTCCAGGAGGAGCGGGTTGAGCGCACGGCCGAAATCGTGCACCGCCGTATAGGCGAGCACCTCGACGCCGCCGGTCTCGGGATCGACCTCGACCTCGCAGATGTGGCAACCGTAGGGGAAGGTGTAGTTCTCGGGAGTGAAGCGCTCTTCCGCATCGAGTCCGGGTGGCGTTCCCTCGGGCAGGCGCGTCGGATCGAAGGATGCGCGCGCAACCTCCTCGATCGAAAGGGCGAGATCGGTGCCGGCCACCGCGAAGCGGCCGTCCACGAATTCGAGATCGGCCTCCGCCGCTTCCAGCAGATGCGCCGCGATCCGGCGCGCCTTCTCGATGATCCGGTCGCCGGCCAGGAACAGCGCGCCGCCGCCCATCGGCACCGACCAGGAGCCGCCGGTGCCGAGGCCCGTGCGGATCCTGTCCGTATCGCCTTCGATGACGCGGATCTTCTCGAAGTCGATCCCGAGCTTGTCGTGAACGATCTGGCTGAAGGCGGTTTCGTGGCCCTGGCCGTTGGATTGACTACCGCTCAGCACCGTGACCGTGCCGTCCGGCTCGAAGCGGATACGCCCGCTCTCGGACAGGCCGCCTCCGCCGCCGCAGCGCTCGATATAGTTCGACATGCCGATGCCGTAGAGCCGCCCGCGTCGCCGGGCCTCGGCCTTGCGGCCGGCGGCTTCCCGCCACCCGGTTGCGGCCATCGCCTGCTCCATGCCCGGCTCGAAGTCGGCGTGGATGTAGGTCAGCCCGGTCGGCGTCGTATAGGGGAAGGCGCTCGGTGGGATAAAGTTGCGACGGCGGAGCTCGGCCGGATCCATGCCCAGTTCGCGCGCGGCCGTCTCGACCAGGCGTTCCATCAGATAGGTGACCTCCGGCCGCCCGGCGCCGCGATAGGCGTCGGTCGGCACGGTGTTGGTGAAGATGCCCTTGACCTGCACATGGACGGCCGCCGTGCGGTAGGCGTTGGGCAGCATGACGACGCTGGTCGGCGACACGGTGCCGCCGTTGGCGGTATAGGCGCCGAGGTCGGCATAGGTCGTCACCCGCACGGCGAGGAAGTGGCCGTCGGCGTCGAGCGCCAGCTCGCCGCGCGTGACGTTGTCGCGCCCGTGGAAGTCGCTGACGAAGGCATCGGAGCGCTGGCCGATCCACTTGACCGGCCGCCGGAGCTTGCGCGCGGCGTAGAGCGCCATGCCCTGTTCCTGATAGAGCGAGTTCTTGCCACCGAAGCCGCCGCCGACGTCGTGCACGACGACGCGGACCTGCTCGGGCGGCACCCGAAAGATGTCGCGTGCGAGCTGTGTCTTCATGCGGTGCGGCATCTGCGTGCCGGTATGGAGGGTCAGCTTGCCCGTCTCCGGATCGTAGAGCGCGACCGCGCCGCGCGTCTCCATTGCGTTCTGGACGACGCGGTTGTTGACTACGTCCAGCGTTACGATTCGGGTCGCGCGGGCGAACGCGGCCTCGACCTCGGCGCGGTCGCCGGTCTCCCAGTCGAAGCTGACATTCCCCGGCGCGTCATCCCAGACGAGCGGTGCGCCGGGCCGCGCCGCGGTCTCGGCGCCTGCGACCGCGGGCAGCGGCTCGTAATCGATCTCGACCAGCTCGGCCGCGTCGCGCGCTTGGTTCAGGGTTTCGGCAACGACGAAGGCTACCGCGTCGCCCACGAAGCGTGCCCGGTCGGCCACCAGCAACGGCTGATGCTTCGGCACGAAACTGGTGCCGGGTTTCACCTTCGGGACCGTCAGGCACGGGATGGCACCGATGCCGTCAGCTGCCACATCCGCCCCGGTGTAGACGGCGAGGACGCCGGGTGCCGCCTCAGCCGCCGACGTGTCTATGGCGCGGATGCGGGCATGGGCGTGCGGTGAGCGGAGGACATAGGCATGCGCCATGCCGGGAAAGGTGAGGTCGTCGACGAACAGTCCCTCGCCGCGCAGCAGGCGCGGGTCCTCGCGGCGGCGGACGGGCTGGCTGATTCCGAACTGGCCCATGCGGCGTCCCCTTTCTCAAGATCGCCGATTATGGCCGCGGGCGCCACGGTCGGCGAGGGGCGTTGCACCGTGGGCATCCACCGACTTTCGTATCCTTTCATCGCCGTCTCGGCGCCAGAAGGGTAGCACGCCGTGACGGAACGGGACGCCCGCCGCCGGAGCGGCACCGGGCGCGAGCGCGGCCATGGTTGCCTCGTCGGTGGGTCCGACCCGGGCAGTACGGCGCATCGTAGAAGATACGCAAGGCGAAGCGGCCGGCGATCCGCCCGGGCTCACTCGATCGCTGCGTCCGCGCCCGAGCAGGTCTCGGGCGCCTCGGTACTGAGAGCGATCTTTGCCTCGATTGGCGGTCGGCAGCAGGAGTATTCTTCGCCCGCGTGCGGGCCGAGGGTTGCCGTGCCGACGGAACGGCGGCAAGCTGGGGCATGGATGACGCCTCTCCATCCGATCCGACCTTCGATCCGGCCCTGAGGGATTGGACGGTCGGGCTGTTCGAGGATTTGCGCCGCCTGTCGTTCGACGGCGTCGGCATCAGCCGTGCGACCTATGGCGAAGGCGAGAGCCGGGCGATGGCGCTGGTTGCCGAGGCGGCGCGCGGCGAGGGGCTGGCGGTCGACTACGACGCGGCGGCCAATCTGATCGTCATGCTGCCGGGCGAGCGGCCGGATCTGCCCTTTGCGGCCTGCGGCTCGCATCTCGATTCGGTGCCGCAGGGCGGCAATTTCGACGGGGCCGCAGGGGTCCTCGCCGGGCTGATGGGGCTGGTGAAGCTCAAGCGGGCGGCGATCGTGCCGCCGCGCACGCTGAAGGTCTACGTGCTGCGAGGCGAGGAGAGCGCCTGGTTCGGCAAGTGCTATCTCGGCTCGACGGCGCTGTTCGGGAAATTCGATCCGGCGGATTTCGACCTGAAGCAGAGCGGGAGCGGGCGGACGCTGGCCGAATGCATGACGGCGTCCGGTGCGGACATCGAGCGGTTGCGGCGGGGTGAGCCGCTGGTTCGGCCCGCCGACATGGCCTGCTTCGTCGAGCTGCACATCGAGCAGGGGCCGGTGATGGTGGCACGCGGCCTTCCGGTCGGCATCGTCACCGGCATCCGCGGCAATGTACGGTACCCGAACGCCGTCTGCCGCGGTGAGGCGGCGCATTCGGGCGCGGTCCCGCGCTGGCTGCGGCGGGACGCGGTGTTCGCGACCTCGGAGTTCATCACCCGCCTCGACCGCCACTGGGAAGTCCTGCTGGAGCAGGGCCAGGACTTGGTGCTCACGCTGGGCATCCTCGGCACCAACCCGGCGGAGCATGCGATGAGCCGCGTGCCGGGCGAGGTGCGCTTCAGCCTGGAATGGCGGAGTCAGTCGCCGGAGGTGCTCGAGGGCTTCGGCGGCGTGGTGCGCGAAGAGGCGGCGGCGGTGGCGCGTGCGCGGGGCGTCTCCTTCGAGTTCGGTCCGGCGGTGCCGACGCCGCCCGCGGTGATGGACCCGCGGCTGGTCGCCCATCTGGCCTCCGTGTGCCGGGCGCGCGGCATCCCGTACGAGCTGCTGCCCTCGGGCGCCGGCCACGATGCGGCGATCTTCGCCAATGAGGGGGTGCCGACCGCGATGATCTTCGTGCGCAACGAGCACGGCTCGCACAATCCGCGCGAGGCGATGGACTATGACGACTTCTTCCTCGGTGCCGAGGTGCTCCTGCACGGCCTACTGACGGCAGGGGAGGCCGTGGGAGAAGGGCGGTGATGCACGGATTCCCGAATCACGTCATCCTCTTGTCACCCCGGACGAGCCGGCGGGGTCCGACCCGGCGGCGGAGGTCCGGGGTCCATGCCCGAGGCTCTTCGCCTGCACCGGCAGGGGCGCGGAGCCGACTCTCCCCCGTACGCCCGGGCGCCGCCGCTCAGGCCCGGAGGCCCAATAGCCCGGCCGGCGTCCGGAATGACGAGGAGGCATGGCCGTGAACACGCTCGCTCCCCACGCGGACTTCGCCGATCAGGCGGCCCAGATCCTGCTCGATACGCGCTCGGTCCTGTTTCGGCCGCAGGAGCCGTTCTTCTTCTCGTCCGGCTGGGCCAGTCCGGTGTTCGTGGACTGTAAGCGGCTGATCTCGTTCCCGCTCGCGCGCAACGCCCTGATCGAGCTGTCGATCCGGAACATCTTGGCGACCGTCGGCTACGAGGCCTTCGACGCGATTGCCGGCGGTGAGGTCGCCGGCGTGCCCTTCGCCGCGATGATCGCCGACCGGTTGCACCTGCCGCTGGTGATCGTGCGCAAGCAGGCGATGGGGTTCGGGCCGTCGGCCCAAATCGAGGGCGTGTTACCGGCGGGCCGGCGGGTCCTGCTGGTCGACGACCTCACCACCGACGGCCGCAGCAAAGCGGTATTCTGCAACGGCCTGCGCAAGGCCGGGGCCGAGGTGGCGCACGCCTTCGTGATCTTCCGCTACGGCATCTTCGACACGGTGGTGCGTGATCTCGATGCGATGGGCGTGTCGTTGTTCGCGCTCGCTACTTGGGCCGACGTGTTGCGGGTGGCGCGTCGGCGCGGGGATCTGGGGCCGGAGGTGCTGGACGTGATCGAAGCCTATGTGGCCGATCCGGTCCGTTGGTCGAAGGCACACGGTGGGATCGGGGGGATCGGAGGCTCCTGACCGCCGCGCCGGCCCTATCGGAGGAAGCCCCGCACGATCTCGGCAACCCTGTCCGGTTGATCGAGGTCGGCGAGGTGGCCCGCAGCCTCGATCCGCTGCGCCGTGGTCTCGCCGCCGATCGCGTCGGCCATCCGCCGCGCATAACTGAACGGCATGACCCGATCCTCCGCGCCCCACAGCAATAGGGTTGGCGCCGCGATCCGGGGCAGGCGCTTGACGAGGCGCGTGTCGCCGACCGGCCAGAGATAGCGGGCGGCCGCTTCCGCCGCCCGGGTCTGTTCGAGCGGCCACTCGACCGAGTTGGCGCCCTCGGGCGGCGCCTTGAGCCAGGCCCATGTCTCGGGGTTCGAGCAGAGCAAGGTGGGAAGCTCCGGCGGGCGCTGGGCGAAAATGTCGGCGGACGGCTCGGCTTCGTCGAACAGGCCGAACGGGGCGATCAGGACGAGGCGCCGGACCAGGTGCGGGAATATGGCCGCCATCTCCGCCGCCAGTGCGCCGCCGACCGAGACGCCGATCAGATCGGCCCTCTCCATGCCGGCCCCGCGCAGCAGGTCGTGCGTGGCCAGTACCCAATCGAGATGGCTGTCGAGCGCGTCGTGGCCAAGGCCGCCGGGGAAGCCGGGCGGCGAAACGGCGACGACCTCGCGGCTCTCCGCCATCGCATCGAGGAAGGGCGTCCATTTCGGCAGGCCGCCGAA
This sequence comes from uncultured Alphaproteobacteria bacterium, assembly GCA_964625225.1. Lineage (GTDB taxonomy): Bacteria > Pseudomonadota > Alphaproteobacteria > JAJUGE01 > JAJUGE01 > CAZVAR01. The sequence goes on from CAZVAR010000034.1 coordinate 10,925, forward strand.
GCCGGGCAGATAGTAGACCGGCTCGCCGCGGCCCTTGCGCCAGACGCGGCAGGGGCTGCCGTTCACCTGGACATTGGTCTCGGTGACGTCGTCGGGCTTGATGGTCCAGGTGGGGGTCATGCGATCGCGGCTCGTGTTGGAGTGCGGGGTCTTCGGACCCGTCATTGGCATTCCGGCGCGGCGGACGGACGGACCCGACGGTCTGCGCTCCAGCCGCCTACGCCGCCTACTCCGCGGCGCCCGCCATGAAGGGCTGTGGCAGCGTACGTTCGGCGGCCGCCATCGGCTGCGGCCACCAGCGGTCCTCCCATTCGCTGAAGAGCTCCGCGAGCTGCGGCTTCACCTGCTCGGCGAACAGGCGCGTATTGTACATGGTCAGATCCTTGCTCATGTTGCCGAACTGCAGCAGGAGCATGAGGTGGCCGACATGGAGGTTGCGCGCGACCTCCTTCAGGCGGTCCGCTACCTCGTCCGGCGTGCCAACGATGACATAGCCGGCCTTGAGGATGTCGTCGAACTTCCGCGCATTCCTGCGCACCTTGGAGACCTCCTGGGCGAACTGGCTGGAGGCCTTGCCGACCTGGCTTTCGAGGCCGGCGCGGATGGTCGCCTCGGTCGTGTAGCCGGGCGGGTTCGCGTAGCGGATGTCGAAGTGCAGGCAGCGGTCGTAGAAATACTCGGCCGGCTCCTTGTAGAGCTTCATCGCCTCTTCGTGGGTCTCGGCTACGCCGACGAACTGGAGGAAGCCGGCGCGGTACGGATTCCGGTCCTTGCCGAGACGCTCCATCTCCTTCCAGAAGCCCTTCATCGTGGCTTCGCCGGCCTTGTAGCCGTAATAGGAGAGGTAGGAATAGACGTAGTCCATCTGCGCACACCACTGCCAGGTCTCGACCGATCCGCCGCCCGGAATCCAGACCGGTGGGTGCGGCTTCTGCACCGGACGCGGCCAGATGTTGACGTAGCGCTGCTGGTTGAAGCGACCGTTGAAGGTGAACGGTTCGGCTTCCGTCCAGGCGCGCATGACGAGATCGTGCGCCTCGAGATAGCGCGCCCGCAGCATGCTCGGGTTCTGGCCATAGGCGAAGCACGTGTCCATCGGCGTGCCGACCGGAAACCCGGCGATCAGCCGCCCGCCGGAGATGCAGTCGAGCATCGCGAACTCCTCGGCGACCCGCGTCGGCGGGTTGTAGAGGGCGAGGCTGTTGCCCATGACGCAGATCGCCGTATCCGTCGTCCGACGCGCCAGTGAGGCGGCGATCAGGTTCGGCGACGGCATGATCCCGTAGCCGTTGGAATGGTGCTCGTTGACGCAGATCGCATCGAAGCCGCATGCGGCTGCGTGCTCGAGCTCGTCCATGAACTCGTTGTACATGCGATGGGCGCGGCGGGGGTCGAACAGCTTCGGGTCGATATCGACCCAGACGCTCGGGTTCTTCTCGCGGAAGTCGTCGGGAAGCTCCGTGTAGGGCATCAGATGGAACCAGAGCAGCTTCATCGCGACGTTCCCTCTGCGGCGCATGTCCGGACGAAAGGGTAAGCGAAGAGCAGGGGATTGGCCAAGCCGGCTCGGCTGCTTCGAGGGAATGGTGGCAGCGAATCTCGGGCGAGCACGATAAGGTGGGCCGCTCTTGTGGCAGAATTTCCACACTTTCGGGCGAATTTTGGCAAGAAGTGCCGCGTGAATTCTTGCGCGGCAACTTACCTTCCGTTTACCATAACGCGGCTTTCGGTCAATTTGGTTCCGCGGCGGTGCGGGCTGGCGGGCGCATAGGGGAACCGCCGGTCGGGTTAGTACCCAAGCGCCTTGGGCGATCGGCCGGCAGGTGTGTCAGTTTGCGGAGGGGCGAAGACGCCCGCCGAGTAGGCTTGGAGGCAGGGGAATGGAGGTTCCAGAGCAAGTCAGGTTACCCGATGCCGTGACGGTGCGCCATGGGCCGGTGCAGTTGCTGTCGCGGTTCTTTCTCGCGGCCGATCAGTATGTAAGGGACCGCGGCGTCCGATTGGTCGTGCGCTACGACATGGATGAACTGCTGCGGCTCAATAAGGCGCGCACCGAGGACGGGACTTGGTATCCGCTTCCGGGTGCCTTCAATCCGGCTCTCAATACGTTCGCGCCAGGCAGTGTGTATTGGGTCTGCGGCCTGGACGAGAACGGTGAGATCGCCGTCGCGCAATCGGCACGGCGGTACGACTGGCCGGACTCATCCATGTGTGATCACGGCAGCGAGTTGCTGTACGGTGATCTCGGGGAACCCAGACCGTGTTACTTCGACTGCCCGCCAGCGCGTCTCGTCCGCGGCACGGTATCGTTCTCCGGCGCCCTCTGGATTCGGCCGGATTTTCGGCGGCGCGGGCTCGGCGGCATCGTCGCGCAGATCTCGCGGACTTACGCGCTCGCCACCTGGGGTACGGACTGGCTGACTTCACTGCTGCAGCGCCACCAGCTCAATCAAGGGCTGCATTTGGCCTATGGCTTCACCGAGGCCACGTTCAGCATCAAATATCCGGGCTCACCTTGGGGCGATCTCGACTTCGCACTCCTGCGCCAGCATCCGCTGGAGTTGGTGGCTTTCGCGGAGAGCTTCGTCGTCTCAGGTCGGCGCTTGGCCCCAGCCGCCGATACCGCTGCTGCCTGATCGCTCTCCGGTCACGGTCGGGCCGACAGGGCTGTTCTCGTTCGCCACGGTCGTTCGCTCCTCTGCAAGCAGGACCGAGGCGCAGGTGATAAGCTGGGAGCCGGAGGCGGAGCGCCACGGCAGCAGCAGCCTCTCGTATCGGACCGAGCGAACTTGGTCGCTCGAATGGCGGACCCTCGCCTCGATGCAATCGAGGCGGGGGCGTTCGCTTTCGAGGAAGGCTGCATATTGGGAGCCAACCCATTCTCCGTAAGCCCGGTCCGGCTGGTCTGTCACCGGCCGACCGATGAGTTCACCCATCGTGGCCTCATCGTAGACCTGGACCCCGCTGCCGATGAAGCTGAAGCGCAGCGGTTCGCCAGGGCCCGCCCTAGTCAGAATCACCAGCTTGGGAAAGAAGCCGAAGCGCTGGAGGAAGGGAAGGGTCGTCTCGTTGAACTGGCCGAATGACACCCGCCATTTCTGAATGAGCGGCTTGAACGGGTTGCCGTGATCCTCCACGGCATCGCTGACTGTGATCGGCTCGGCGTGGAAGGTGACCCGTTCGGCCGGTTTGGTGGCGGCACAGAGCATGACGAGGCGATGCAGCAACGCGGGGTCGTTGGGCCAAATCTCGCGCTTCCACTCATCGTCTAAATAGTCGAGCTCGATTTCTTCGAGAGATCGCTCTGCTAAGTAGCGGCAGACCTCCTCGACGGCCTGGCCGGTCACCAAGTCGGGCCGCAGGCGAATGCGCAGGCGGTCGCGACTGAGCCGGCTTATCGCGACGAAGCCCATGTTACGAACTGCATAGTCCCCGGCGTCGAAATCGGGATTACGATAGCCGATGCGCTCGTAAAACGGCGCAGTACCGGGAACCAGCAGTTCCCCTTCCGGCGAAATACATAAGGTCCCAACCCGTGGTTCGAGGGGAGAGGTCAGACTCCGGCCAGGCATATCGATGACGAAACTCATCCACGGGACTCGCCGGTCAGGGGCAGCGGTATCACGACACCAGAGTTGGACCATAACGGTTGATAAGGTGTTTATATTGAGCCCGCTCCGAATCCAGGTTTGCGGGGGCCTTGCCTTGAGCAACGGAACTAGAGTGCTTGTCGGCTCGTTGTAGCGCTCATCGGTTCGCTGTCGGGTGGGTGGTGAAACGGTCCGCCGGCGCGGTGGCCTGCTCCGATGATGGTTCGCCGCCGTGCTCGACTATCGACGCTGTGAGAGAGCGCGCCATGCAATACACCGTCGGGATGAACCGGGAGGGCAGGTCGGATCAGGTCGCGGTCGATGCGGACGATGCGCTGGCGGCGGCATTGCGGGTGAAGGAGCGGTTCCCGGACGCGATGATCACCTATGTGCGAAAGCGCAACGAACGGGGGGATCGGCGCCATCCGCATCTCGACGTTTCGGAGGCGAAGCGGAGCGCCCGGCGGCCGCTCCGGTCCCCCGGACAAGAAGCGCACCCGGCGCCGAAAGCAGAGTAGGGTCAAGCCGTTAACGGATTTGCGCTTGGAACTTCTCGTCGCCGCAGCGGTTTTCGACAGACCATGATTCGACGAGGGGTTAGGGATATGCGTCGTCTGCCGGCGTCCATCGCCGTCCTGCTGCTTTGGCTGCCGGCTCAGGCGACCGGGGAGCTGCGGGCCGAGCCAACGCAAGCGGCCGTCGCCGCCGAGCTGAGGGCACTGCTCTGGAATGCCGGCGCGGTCACGGCTCCGGCGGGGCCTGCAATCCAGGCATTCTACGCAGGACAGGGGTTTGCCCCCGTCTGGTGGGAGGAGGGGCGGTGGTCCGCGGAGGCTGAGGCCGCGATCAAAGCGCTGGCCGCGGCCGACCGGCACGGGCTCGACCCGGCCGACTATCGGCCGCGGCACCTCGCGCAAAGGCTCGGGGCCGCCGCGCAAGCCGACGCACGAACGGTGGCGGCCGCCGACGTGATGCTGTCGGCGACGATGCTGCGCTTTCTCGATGACATGTACAACGGCCGCATCGACCCGACCGTGGTCGGCTGGCACGTCTGGCAGGTGCCGCACGGCGATCCGGCCGCATTGCTGTCCGAGGCGTTGAGCTCGGGACGGCTTGACCGCTGGCTCGCTGCCGCAGGCCCGAGGTCCGGGCCCTATCGGGCGCTGCGGGAGCTGCATGAGCGGTATTTGGGGCTCGCCGCGATGCCATGGCCCGAGCTGGCCGACGGCCCGACCCTGGAGCTCGGGTCGACCGATCCACGCATCCTCGTCCTGCGGCAGCAGCTCGCGGTTCTCGGCGATCTGCCGGCCGATACGGTCTCCTCGGTGGAGCTGGAGCATCGGCCGGGCGCCGACCCATCGGAGCGGCGGTCCCGCTCGCCCTATTACATTCCGGCGGCCGCCGGCACGGCCGCGCCCGGCGGCTGGCGCGAGATGTCGACGAGCGGCGACGCTGCCGCCCGGCCCGCTCCCGTGCGGGAGAATGTTGCACCGCTCGTGCTCTTCGACGCCGAGCTCGAGGCGGCGGTGCGGCGCTTTCAGGCCCGACACGGCCTGCTCGTCGACGGGCGGGTCGGCCCGGGTACCCGTGCCGCCTTGAACGTCACGCCGCGGCAGCGGCTGCGGCAGATTGAGATCAATCTGGAGCGCCGGCGCTGGCTGCCGGACGATCTCGGCGACCGGCACGTCGTGGTGAACATCCCCGCCTTCGAACTGACCGCCGTCGAGGGCGGCCGGGTGGTGCATCGCATGCCGGTCGTGGTGGGCGAGTCCGGCTGGCCGACACCGGTACTCAGCGACGATATCGTCGACCTCAAGTTCGCCCCGACCTGGACCATCCCGGCGAGCATCGTGCGGCAGGAGATATTGGCGCAGGTTCGGCGCGACCCCGGCTATCTCGAACGCAAGGCGATCCGCGTATTCCGGAACGGCGTCGAGGTCAGCCCGTGGGCGGTGGACTGGTACGCGACCTCCGGTGCGGGCTACGTGTTCCGGCAGGATCCGGGACGGCGCAACGCGCTCGGGCGGATCCGCTTCTCACTGACCAACCCTCAGGACATTTATCTGCACGACACGCCAGCGACTAGCTACTTTCGCCGGGTACACCGGGCACTCAGCCATGGCTGCGTACGCGTCGCAGACCCCATGGCGCTGGCGATGTTCGTGCTCGACGGCGACCCTGCCTGGGACCGCGCCCGGCTGGAGCGGGCGATGAATGCACGACGGACCCACGTCAAGCCGCTCGACCGGCCGGTCCCGGTCCATCTCATCTATTTGACGGCCTGGGTGGACGAGACCGGAACGGCTCAATTTCGCGACGACGTCTATGGCCGGGACGACCGTCTCGCGGCGGCACTGGCCGGACGGCCGGCCTGGACGCCACCGCTGATCTGATCGCCCGGCGGCGACAGTCAATGCACTCCGTGCGTGTCCGCCCGACCCTCCAGATAACGGTGCAGCAGGCGCAGATTGCGTCGGTTCGCCTTCCATGCGAAGTCGAACAGGTCGCCCAGCACCGGCACCCCGCCGACCATGGTGTCGAGGGCAACGTTTGCCAGCATGCGCCCGATCAATGCGGGCGGCGCGCCGAGCCGGTGCGCCTGGTGCACCAGATAGAGCGACAGCAGCATGGTCGCCGCGTCACCCACCCCGGGGATCAGGCCGAGCAGTCCGTCGAGTCCGAAGCGCCAACCCAGTCCGGGCACCCGGAACTGCTCGTCGAGCAGGTGGGCCAGACGGTCGAGGCGCTCGATATCCGGATTCCGTCCGGAGGTAACGCTCGGCCATTCACGCACGCGCGGGGACCGCGACATCGGGGCGGCGCTCAACGACGCGCAATGATCCAGACGGCGTGGACGATGCCCGGAATATAGCCGAGCAGCGTGAGCAGGATGTTCAGCCAGAAGTGCAGCCCGAATCCGACCTGGAGGAAGACGCCGAGCGGCGGCAGCAAAATCGCAAGAATGATACGGACCAGATCCATGCGTGGCGGCCTTCGATGGCGGATGACGCGGAGCGTCGCCAGACGGACCGTAGAACGCCCGCGGCCCGGCCGCGTTCCCGGCGCCGCCCGCGCTGGCGGGAACGGCAGCAGCTGCTGCCGTGTTCATCCGCCGCTATGACTAGCAAGCGACCGCGCAGCGACATCACCGTCTCCGAGCCGCAGGCGGCGGCCGAGCAGGCCGGGCTCCGCTATGTTCACGACGAGGGGCCGGGCATCGCCCGGCGCCGGGCCGGTAAGGGTTTCGCCTACCGCGAAGCGGAGGGGCGGCCGATGAAGGACCCGGAGACTCTGGCCCGTATACGCCGGCTGGCGATCCCGCCGGCCTGGACCGATGTCTGGATCAGCCCGGATCCGCTCGGTCATCTCCAGGCGACCGGACGCGACGACCGCGGGCGCAAGCAGTATCGCTATCACCCGAAATGGTGCGCGGTGCGTGACGAGACCAAGTATCACCGCATGCTGGCCTTTGCCCGGGCGCTGCCGCGAATCCGTCGGCGGCTCGCGGAGGACATGGCGCGGCCCGGGCTCTCACGCGACAAGGTGCTGGCGACCGTCATTCGCCTTCTCGAGACCTCGCTGATCCGCGTCGGTAACGACGAGTACGCAAGACAGAACAAGAGTTTCGGCCTGACCACTCTGCGCGACCGGCATGCCCGGGTCGACGGCGCGACGGTGGCCTTCGAGTTCCGCGGCAAGTCCGGCAAGCGGCATCGGATTGCGCTCCGGGATCGACGGCTCGCCCGCATCGTCAAGGCCTGCCAGGACATCCCGGGACAGGAGCTGTTCCAGTACTACGACGAGCAGCAGCAGCCGCAGGACGTCACCTCGCAGGACGTTAACGCCTATCTGCGTGCTGTCAGCGGGGAGGATTTCAGCGCGAAGGATTTCCGGACCTGGGCCGGCACCGTGCTCGCTGCCTTCGCCCTGCAGGAGTTCGAGAGCTTCGATACCAAGGCGGCAGCGCGCCGCAACATTACGCGCGCGATCGAGACTGTAGCGGGGCAACTCGGTAACACGCCGACCATCTGCCGGAAGTGCTACGTGCACCCCGAGATCCTGCAGGCCTATCTCGACGGCGACCTGCTCGAATCGTTGAAGGCGCAGGTCGAAGAGGAGATCGAGGCGCATCTGCACGGGTTGAGCGGCGCGGAGGCCGCGGTACTCGCATTCCTGCAGAAGCGTCTGGAGCGCGAAGTCCAAGAGCAGGCCCGACGGAAGCGCCGGGCGACACGGTAGAACGGCTCCGAGAGGCGCCTCAGGTCGTGAAGGTCACCTCGACCTCGCCGAGCGCAGGGAAGTGCGCGCGCACGGTGGCGCCGGGCGTCGCGAAGTTCATGCCGGTGCACGAGCCGGTGGTGACGATGTCGCCGGCACGGAGTCCGCCGGTGCGGCGAGCGCAGTGGTTGGCCAGCCAGACGACCAGCCGGAGCACGTCGCCGGCGGCATTGCCCCCGATCGCCTCGGCGACGGTGCGCTCACCGATCGACAGCTTCACCGGTTCGATCGCGAAGTCGATGTCGTGCCAGTCGGTCCGTCCTTGCCCGTACACGAGAGCGCCGTTCGCCTGATGATCGGCGAGGTGCCACAGGCGCTCCACCCGCGGCCAGCCGCGCCAGCGGCTGTCCACGATCTCGATCGCCGGCATCGCCATGGCGATCGCGGCAATGACCTCCTCGCGGCCATAGGCCCGATCCCGGGCCGGTAGGTCAGTGCCCATCCGGAAGGCGATTTCGGCCTCGACACCGAGGAGCCCGTGATCTGCCGCGGGCAGGGCCGCAGGGCCCGGAAAGACGAGGGCGGCGGGCAGCGGCGCACAAAGCGGCTCGGCGCTCGGGCCGGCTGCGCCAACCTTCCATCCGCCCACCGACCCGAGCGCTGCTCCCACCGCATCCTGGATCGCATAGGCGGTTTCGGCCGAGGCCGGCGGTTCGTCGAGCGGAGGAATCGGGATTTGCCGGTGCTCGCGCCGGGCGTCGATCAGCCGCTGCGCTATGCGTTGCACATAAGTCTCGGTCATGCCGTATAGCCCAGTCTCCGGTCGCGCTCCACTGCTCGCGGGTCGCGTTCCTCCACAGGTCCGAAGCCGCCGCCGCCCGGCGTGCGGATCAGGATCGTCTGGCCCTTGCGGAGCACATGGTTGCGGCGATAGTCGGTCATCTGTCCGTCGATATGGACCTCGCCGACGGCGCCGTCGCCGCCTCCGGCCATTCCCGGTGCGGCGAAGCGGCAGCGCTCGGCCATGAAAATGATGCCGATCGGGCGGTCCGACTCGTTGACGAACAGCATTTCCTGACCGAGCCCGCCGCGGAACCGGCCCGGTCCGCCGCTACCCGGCCGCAGCGCCTTGCGCGCGATGAAGAGCGCACTGTTCCGCTCCACCAGTTCGATCGGGACGTTGGAGATGTTGCTGGGCCAGGAATAGGCGCTCTGCCCGTCGCTCGTCGCGGTCGCCCCCATCCCGCCGTTGAAGAAGAGCACGTTCGCGTAGGTGCGGCCGTCATCCCGTACTCCGGTCTCGATGATGCTCCAGAGCGGCGAACCGGCAGCGGCCATCACCTTGTCCGGGATCACCTGGGCGAGCGCGCCGAACACCGCGACCGGGAGATAGTGCCCGGTCGCCATCCGCCCGCCGACCGCCACCGGGAATTTCGGGTTGACCAGGCTGCCCTCCGGCGCCGTCACCTCGACGCACCGGAAAATGCCGTCATTGTTCGGGAGATCCGGCAGCAATGCGCATTTCAGCGCATAAGCGGTCATCGCGAAGGTGTAGGTCATCGTGCAGTTGATGGCGCGGTCGGCTTGCGGCGAGGTGCCGGCATAGTCCACATGGATCCGGTCCCCGGCGACGGTCACGGCCACGCAATAGGTGAAGGACTGCTCGTCGACGCCGTCCGTCCGGAAGCCGTAGCGGTAGGTTCCGTCGGGCACCGCGGCGATCGCCGTGCGCATCGCCCGCTCGCAGCGGCCGTGGATTTCGTCCGCGAAGGCTGCAAGGTCGTCCAAACCGTACTCATCCATCAGGTCCAACAGGCGGCGTTCCATCAGGTCGAGCCCGGTGACCTGGGCCCAGATGTCGCCCTCGGTCTGGTCGGGGGTCCGCACGGCGGCGCGCAGCAACTTGAACAGCGTGCGGTCGGGCTCGCCCTCGGCGATCAGCTTCATCGCCGGGATATGGAAACCCTCCTCGAACACCTCGCGCGGCTCGACCGATCGCACCCGCCCGCCGATGTCCGGAGCGTGGGCGGTGCTGGCGCAGAATCCGATCAGGCGCCCGCCGCGGAACACCGGCTTGGCGATGGTGATGTCGTTGAGGTGCCCGGTCGCCACCCACGGATTGTTGGTGACCAGGAAATCGCCCGGCCGCATGTTCTCCACGCCGATCTCGCGGATGAAGTGCCGCACCGTGACCGGCAGGCAGCCGATGAAGGAGGGGATGCTGTCCGTGTTCTGGACCAGCGAGTGCCCCTTCGCATCCGTCAGCACGCAGGCGAAGTCATTGGATTCGTTGACCAAAGTCGAAAAGGAGGTGCGCTGCAGCGTCTTGGCCGCCTCGTCAACCGCGGAGATCATCCGCGTCCAGATCACTTCGAGCGTGACGGCGTCGAACGGCGGGGCGGTCATATGGCCTCTCCCGGCAGGACTGCGTGGCGAGGGTGCCATGGTACGCGCTTGCGCGAGTTTGCTCCACAGCGGGCGTCGCAAGGGGCGCCGACGGTCCGCCCCGTTCGGCGCCTTTTTGGCCGGACCGTGACCGCGGTATAAACATCGGACGGTCCTATCCGATCCATGGGATCGACTCCTTGCCGCAGGACGGTGCGGCATGCGAGCTCCGGTCTCGAAGGGAGGCGGTGCTTAGGTGACGTCGTCCTTGCCCCGATCGTCTGGCGCAGCAGCCTGGAGACCGGTGAGCCGGAGATCGACCGTCAACACCGGCATTCCGTCCGCCTTGTCAACGAGCTCGCCGAGGCGGCGGTTTCCGGAGCGGGCCCCGATCGTGTGCGGGGGCTGGCGGAAGCGATGGCCGCCGATGCTCGCGGTCATTTCGCTTACGAGGACCGGCTCCTGGGTCGGCTCGGGTTCCGGTCCGCCGCCGAGCACGCTGCGGAGCACCGGCGGATCGAGGGCCGAATCGATGAGCTGCTGGAGCGCATCGAGGCCCCGGCACATCGCACCGCCGCAGAGATGGCCGAAGTCGCTGCCGCGCTGAGGGCAATCCTGATCGACCATCTCCTGCGATACGATCTCCGTTACAAGTCGTTCCTGATGTACGTGGCCGGTCGCTGAGGCGTTACCCCTGCCGCGGGCGCGGGCCGCCCGCGTTGACAGCAACGGCGTAACCGGAAACTCTTCCGAGAACGAAGGCGGCGGACGGGGGCGCCCATGACGGTTCCGTGTATCGTCTTTCTCGAACGCGGCTCGGTACCGCCCTCGGTGACGCTGCGACGGCCGTCCGCTCCACATCGATGGGTCGAGTTCGAGAGCTGCACGGCGGACCAGGTGGTCCCGCGCCTGCAAGGAGCGACCGTCGCGATCATTAACAAGGTGCCGATACGCCGCGACGCCCTGGAGGCGCTGCCGGCGCTTCGCATGATCGCGGTTGCGGCGACGGGGACCGACTGCGTGGACGTGGCCTTGTGCCGACAGCGCGGGATCGTCGTGGCCAACGTGCGCGGATACGCCAGGCACAGCGTTCCCGAGCACACGATGGCGCTGATTCTTGCGCTGCGGCGGAACCTGATCGGCTATGTGGACGAGGTGCGGCGGGGAGCGTGGCAGCGCTCGGACCAGTTCTGTCTCTTCACCTATCCGATCCGCGATCTGCACGGCAGCCGGCTCGGAATCCTCGGCGGCGGCTCGATCGGTCGGTCGGTCGGCCGGCTCGCGGCCGGGTTCGGAATGGAGGTGGTGTACGGTGCGCGGCGCGGAGTCCGGAACGTGGAGCCGCCTTACGTGACCTTCGAGGAACTCCTCGCGAGCTCGGACGTGATCACCCTCCATTGTCCGTTGACGCCGGAGACGCGGGAGATGATTGGTGAGGCGGAGTTCCGTGCGATGCGGCGGCGTCCGCTGCTGATCAACACGGCGCGCGGCGGGTTGGTGGACGAGCGGGCGTTGGTAGCGGCGCTCGACGACGGGCTGATCGCGGGCGCCGCCTTCGACGTACTGTCGCCCGAGCCGCCGCCGCCCGACCATATCCTGCTGCAACTGGCGGGTCGGCCGAACTTCATTCTGACCCCGCATGTCGCCTGGGCCAGCCACGAGGCGGCGCAGACGGTGGCGGACCAGACGATCGCCAACATCGAGAACTTCCTGAGCGGACGGCCGAGCAACAATGTCGCGGCGTAGCGGCCGGCCCGTGCCCCGGCAAACCGTACGATGACGGATGAAGCGGACGAGCTCCGTGCCGCGCTCATCCGTCTCGGCCTGCTGCCGCGCGATTGCGAGCCGGCCTTCGCGCGACTGACGGGCGGCGTATCGTCGGATATCTGGCGGGTCGAGTTGCCGTCCGGGCCGGTCTGCGTCAAACGGGCGCTGCCGAAGCTGCGCGTGGCCGCCGACTGGCGGGCGCCGGTTGAACGGAATGCCTACGAAGCCGCCTGGCTGCGAGTGGCGGCGGAGGCCGCTCCGGGGGCGGTGCCGCGGCTGCTGGGTCAGGACGCTGCGGCGGGTGCGCTGGTGATGGAATATCTGCCGCCCGAGAGCTATCCGGTATGGAAGACGCTGCTGCGCGAAGGCCACGCGTCGCCGGCGCGCGCCGCGGCGGTTGCGCGCCGCCTGGTGCGCATCCATGCGGCGACGGCAGGCGACCCTCGGGTTGCAGAGGCGTTCCCGACGGACGGCATATTCTACGACATCCGTCTCGAGCCCTATCTGGTCGCGACGGCACGGGCGCATCCGGACATCGCCGACCGGCTGCACGGCCTCGTCGACCGTACCGCGGCCAACCGGAGAGCGCTGGTGCACGGCGATGTCAGCCCGAAGAACATTCTCATGGGACCGGACGGACCGGTCTTCCTCGACGCCGAATGCGCATGGTACGGGGACCCGGCCTTCGATCTCGCTTTCTGCGCCAATCACCTGCTGCTGAAATGCCTCTGGGCGCCGACGGCAGCACCGGATCTGTTGCGCTGCTTCGACCGGTTGACCGGCACCTATCTCGCCGGCGTCGATTGGGAGCCGCGCGCGGCGCTGGAAAGCCGGGCCGCGGCGTTGCTGCCGGGACTGTTCCTGGCCCGGATCGATGGCAAGTCGCCGGTCGAGTACGTGACGGCGGACGCCGACCGCGAGCGGGTCCGCCGGACCGCCCGAGCGCTTCTGTGCGAGCCGCCGTCGGATCTGGCGACGGTGCGGGCGGCGTGGGCACGCGAACTGGGAGTGGAACAGCCTTGAGCAAGACAGAGATCGTCCGCGTCACCGCTCGGCGCGTCTGGGATTCGCGCGGGCGGCCGACCGTGGAGGCTGAAGTGCAGCTCGCCGGCGGCGCGCTCGGCCGTGCGATCGCGCCGGCCGGCGCCTCGACCGGATCGGGGGAGGCGGTCGATCTGCGCGACGGCGGGGCCGCCTTCGGCGGCTACGATGTGCGGCGCGCCGTCACCAATGTCCGCAGCGAGATCGCGGCGGCGCTCCGGGGAATGGACGCAGCCGACCAGGCGGCGGTGGACGCGCGTCTGATCGCCCTCGACGGTACGCCGGACAAGGGTCGCCTCGGCGGCAATGCCTGTATCGCCACCTCGATGGCGGTCCTGCACGCGGCGGCGGCGGCGGCCGGCGTGCCGCTCTGGCGCTATCTGGGCGGCGATGCGGCGGTCTGCCTGCCGCTGCCGGAGATCCAGATCTTCGGCGGCGGCGCGCATGCGGGCCGGCGGGTCGACGTGCAGGATTTCCTGATCGTCTGCCCCGCCGCGGAGAGCTTCGCGCAGGCCCTCGACTGGACGGCCGAGGTCTATCGCGCCGCGGGCCTGCTGATGGCAGAGGCCGGCACGCTGCAGGGTGTCGCCGACGAGGGTGGGTTCTGGCCGGCCTTCGCCAGCAACGAGGAGGCGATCGAGACGCTGCTGCGGGCGATCGAGCGCGCCGGCTTCCGACCGGGAGAGCAGGTGGCGATCGCCCTCGACGTGGCCGCCTCCGAATTCGGCAAGGAGGGCCACTACCGGCTCGGCCTCGAGGGGCGGGAGCTCGACCGCGGCGGCATGATGGCCCTGCTGCTGGGCTGGCTCGCCAAGTACCCGATCGTGTCGATCGAGGACCCGATGGCCGAGGACGACCCGGTCGGTTTCGCCGCCTTCACCGGCCGCGTCGGCGATCTCGTCCAGGTGGTCGGCGACGACTTCCTGGTGACGGACGCGGACCGCGTCCGGCGGGCGGCCGCCGAAGGGATGGTCAATGCCGTGCTGCTGAAGCCCAATCAGCGCGGCACGATCACCGAAACCAAGGCCGCTTGGGACGCGGCACGCGCCGCGGATTTCGGCGGCATCGTCTCGGCCCGCTCGGGCGAGACGGAGGATGTCACCATCATCCACCTCGCGGTCGGTTGGGGCGTGCCACAGTTCAAGGTCGGCTCGTTCACCCGCTCCGAGCGCATGGCCAAATGGAACGAGGCGCTGCGGATCGAGGAGGCGCTCGGCGACCGTGCCCGTTTCGCCGGCTGGAAGGCACTGCGGGGCAGGGGCGGGCGCGAATGAGAGACCTGCGGAAAGACGATTGCCGGGGGAGGCGGTGAAGGCCCTGCGAAGGCCCGCTCACCGCCCCGTCGTCAGCACCACCTTTCCCACCACCTTCCGTTCCACCACCATGTCGAGCGCCGCCGCGAAGTCGGCGAGGTCGAAGGTCCGGCAGGTCACCGGGCGGAGCTTACCGGCCTCGTACCAGCCGAACATTTCGGCCATCACCGTGCCGACGCGTTCCTGCACGGCCGGCTCTGCCTGAGTCTTGCCCCAACCGAGGTAATAGCCCCAGTAGAAGCCGGTAACGGTGATGTTCTTGACCAGCAGGATATTGGCCGGAACCTGAGGAATCCGGCCGGCCGCGAAGCCGATCGCGACGATTCGGCCCTCCGGCGCGATACAGCGCAGCGAGGCATCGAACACGTCGCCGCCGACGGGATCGTAGACCAGGTCGGCGCCGCGACCGCCGGTGATTTCCAATACCCGCGCACGGATATCCTCGTTCCGGTAGTTGATGCAATGGTCGGCGCCGTGCTCGGCCACCACCGCGAGCTTCTCGTCGCTGCCCGCCGTCGCGATCACCGTGGCGCCGAGGGCCTTCCCGACTTCGACCGCGCTCAGGCCGCTGCCGCCGGCGGCCCCATGGACGAGCAGCGTCTCGCCGGCGCGCAGCCGGGCGCGCCAGGCGAGCGCGCCGTAGGCGGTGCCGTACAGCGTCGGGAAATGGGTGGCGTCGGCGAAGCTTAGCGTGTCCGGGATGGGATAGACATTGACGGCGCGGGCGACCGCCTCGTCGGCGAAGCCGCCACGGGTGAGGCCGGCGGCGACCCGGTCACCGGGCCGGCAGCGGGTGACGTCGGCCGCCGTCTCGATCACGACGCCGCCGACCTCGGTGCCCGGGATGAAAGGCGGCTCCGCCCGGTTCTGGTGACGCCCGGCGACCGCCAGCGTGTTGGCGAAGGAGACGCCGGCGGCATGCACCGCGATGCGGACATGGCCCGGCTGCAACGGCGGCGGCGGCAAATCCTCGACGGCCATGTCGCGGTAATGGCCATGGGCCCGGCAGACAACGGCACGCATCGCTTCAGCTCCGCGCCGTTTCGGGCGCCCCGTGCCGGCCGGCGCCGCTTGCGAACCGCCCTGCGCCCGACTGCGCCTCCTTCGCCTTCGCCTCGGCGGCGAGTGCGATCTCGGTCTCGAGTGCGGCTTCGACCGACCGGCCGGACTGTTCGTAGGCGGACCAGCGGTCGGCCCGCATCGCAAGCGGCGGAAAAGCCGCGATCTGTGCCGCCAGCTCTTCGGCGGCGGCGCGCGCCTGCCCGGCCGGTACGACCCGCTGCGCCAGCCCGATCGCGAGCGCTTCGTCGGCCTCGACGGCGCGCCCGGTCGTCAGCATGTCGAGCGCGCGGCCGAGGCCGATCAGCCGCGGCAGCCGGACCGTGGTGCCGTCGCTCATCGGCACGCCCCAGCGGCGGCAGAACACGCCGAACACCGCCGTCTCGTCGGCGACGCGCAGGTCGCACCAGACGGCGAGACCGAGCCCGCCGGCGACCGCATGTCCGGACACCGCCGCGATCACCGGCTTCGCGAG
>CAZVAR010000035.1:0-22344 GCA_964625225.1 uncultured Alphaproteobacteria bacterium
CCAACCCCCATGAACCCCCATGAACCCCCATGGATCCCCATGCCCCCCCACCGGAACGCGTGTCCGGTGTCGGGCTGCAGGAGCGGAACGGGAGCAGGCGGAATGATCGTCCATGAGGTTCGCGTGCACCGATCGGCGGAGCGCCTGCCCCGCGAGGCGCAGCTCGCCTGGAAGATCGCCGAGGTCGCAGCGGCGGCGCGTGCGGTCGAGGAGCCGGTCGTCGAGGCGGTCCGCTGCCGGGTCCTCGACAATGCCGGCGTCGCCCTCGCCGCGATCGACCGGGCGCCGGTCGCGAACGCCCGGGCGATGGCGCTCGCCCATCCGCGACCGGGCGGCGCCACCCTGTTCGGCCTGCCGGCCTCGGTGCGGGTCCACGCCGAATGGGCCGCCTGGGCGAACGCGACCGCGGTGCGCGAGCTCGACTTCCACGACACCTTTCTCGCGGCGGACTACGCGCACCCGGCCGACTCGATCGCGCCGCTGGTCGCGGTCGCACAGCAGACCGGCCGTACCGGCGCCGACCTTGTCCGCGCCATCGCCGTCGCCTACGAGATCCATGTCGCGCTGGTGAAGGCGATCTGCCTGCACCGGCATAAGAAGGATCATGTCGCCCACCTCTGCCCGGCGACCGTCGCCGGGATCGGCAGCCTGCTTCGCCTGCCAGTGCCAATCGTCTACCAGGCGGTGAACCAAGCCGTGCATCTGGCCTTCTCGACCCGGCAGTCGCGCAAGGGCGAGATCAGTTCCTGGAAGGCCTACGTGCCGGGCTTCTCCGGCAAGCTCGCGATCGAGGCAGTGGACCGGGCCATGCGCGGCGAATCCTCGCCCGCACCGATCTACGAGGGCGAGGATTCGGTGATCGCCTGGATGCTGGCCGGCCCCGAGGCGACCTACGACGTTGCGCTGCCGGCGCCCGGCGCCCCGCCCCGCGCCATCCTCGAAACCTATACCAAGGCGCATTCGGCCGAGTATCAGGCGCAGGCCCTGATCGATCTCGCGATCGAGCTGCGCCCCGCGGTCGGCGACCTCGACGCCGTGCGGGAGATCGTCGTCGAGACCAGCCACCATACGCACACGGTGATCGGCTCCGGCGCCAACGATCCGCAGAAGTACGACCCGGAAGCCAGCCGCGAGACTCTCGACCACTCGCTCATGTACATCCTGGCCGTGGCGCTGGAGGACGGAGTCTGGCACCACGAGACGAGCTATGCCCGGGAGCGCGCCCGCCGGGCATCGACCGTGGCGCTCTGGCGCAAGATCCGGACCGTCGAGGACGATGCCTGGACCGCTCGCTACCACGCTGCGGACCCGGCGGCGCGGGCCTTCGGCGGTCGCGTATCGATCCGGCTCGCCGACGGCCGGGTGATCGCCGGCGAGAAGGCGGTCGCGGATGCGCATCCCAATGGCCGTTCTCCCTGGCAGTGGGAGGACTATGTCCGCAAGTTCGCCGCGCTGGTCGACGGCCGTCTGGACGCCGGCGGCCGGGGCCGTTTCCTGGAGACCGTGCGGCGGCTCCCAGCACTGGCGCCGGCCGAGCTGCCCGCGCTTACGCCGGCGCTGCCGCCCGGTCTGGTCCTGCCCTCGGCGCCGACCGGCCAGGGCATCTTCGACTACGGGCTCGGACCCGTGCGCCCGTGAGGTGCTCCTGGTGGTACGCGGTCGGGCCGACCGTGCCGCCGGAGCCTGGCTTCGCGGTGGATGATGTAGAGGCCGCTTGCGACCACGACCGCCGCGCCAACCACCACCCAGGGTCCGGGAACGTCGCCCCAAACGACGAACCCGATTGCGGTCGCGAACACCAGCGAGAGATAGCGCAGCGGCGCCAGCGTGGCCGCCTCGGCGAACCGGAAGGCGCTGATCGCGAGGTAATGGGCGCCGCCGTTGATGATGCCGCTCACCGCGAACAGCAGCCATTCGAAGGGCTGCGGCATCCGCGTGCCGAGCACGGCCATGACGGCGGCGCCGCCGATCACGCTCACTGTGACCGTGTAGAACAGGATCGTCGTCGACGAATCGAAGGCGCCGAGGCGGCGCGTCAGCAGGTCGCGCAGCGCGATCATGACGGCGACGCCGAGCGGCAGGAGGATCACGGGATCGAAACCGGCTCCCGCCGGCCGAACCATCACCAGCACGCCGCCGAATCCGACCAGCACCGCGGCCCAGCGCCGCCAGCCAACGGGCTCGCCCAGCATCGGTGCGGCCAGCGCGGTCACGATCAGCGGGCTCGCGAACGTGATCGCCAGCACCTCGGCCAGCGGCATCAGCGCATAGGCGCTGATGACCAGGAGCCCGGCGCCGAGATTCATCGCGGCCCGAAGCGCGTTGGTGCCCGGCCGGCGCGCCCGGAGCACGCTCAGCCCGCCCTCCCTCCAGGCGAACAGGGCGATCGGCAGGTAGGCCCAGAGGCCACGGTAGAAGAGAATCTCCCCGACATGGAAGTCGGAGGTCATCCATTTGGCGATCGCATCCTGTACGGTCAGGAGCAGCGTCGCCACGACCATCATCAGGATGCCGAGGCCGGGTGCGGAAACCTGGCTCACGGGCGGGCGGTTGGACAAGGCGTTGGCTCCCCGGGCGGATCCCCGTCCCCGGGGCGGCTCAGACACTTAGCAGCCCGGCCCACGCCGCACAACCAGCCGAGCCCGGCCGCCGCCGTTCCGCAACCCGCCCGCCGGAGACCGCGCCATGGCCCTGCCCCGCCGCCTCGCCGCCACGATCCTCCTCGCGCTGGCCTGGACGGGACCGGCCGATGCTCAAGTGCCGGTCGACACCGCCCTGGTACTCGCGGTCGACGCGTCCGGGAGCATCGAGGAGGCGGAGTTCCGGCTACAGAAGGAGGGCATCGCGCTGGCCGTCACCGACCCGAGCGTCCTGGGCGCGATCCGCGGCGGCCCGTTCCGGCGGATTGCCATCGCCTATGTCGAGTGGGGCGGGCCGGGCATGGCGCGCCCGGTCGTGGACTGGATGCTGGTCGAGGACGACGCCTCGGCGCAGGCCTTCGCCGAGGCCGTCCTCGCCGCTCCACGCTCGCCGCAGAGCTACAACGCGATCGGAGACGCGATCCTCCTCGGCACGGAGATGGTGCGCGCCTGCCCCTGCGAGCCGGCCCGCGCGGTGATCGACGTCTCCGGCGACAATCCCGACAATCGGAGCCTGCGCCCGGCGCCGCTCGCACGCGACGACGCCGTGGCGGCAGGCATCACGGTCAACGCCCTTGCCATTCTTCAGGACGGGCGCTACGGCGCCTCGGGCAAGCCGTTCCTGGTGGAGAACTACGAACGCGAGGTGATCGGCGGGCCGGGTGCGTTCGTGCTCACGGCGCGGAGCCGCAAGGATTTCACGGACGCGCTCCGGCGCAAGATGGTCTTGGAGATCGCCGGCCGGCTGCCGGCGCCGGAGTTCAGTGCGACTCCGAATCACGCTCCGGCGCCTGGAGGGTGACGCCGCCGTCGACGACCAGCGTCTGCCCGGTGATGTAGCGCGCACGGTCGGAAAGCAGGAACCGCACGGCCTGCCCGACGTCCCAGCCGGTCCCCTCGATCCCGAGCGCCGAGGCCCGCGCACGCTGGGCCCGCGCCTGCTCGCTCATGCCGCGGGCGTAGACCATGGGGGTATAGACCGGGCCCGGCGCCACGCAGTTGACGCGGATGCCCTGCGGGCCATGGTCGACCGCCATCGCCCGGGTCAGCGTGATGACCGCCCCCTTGGAGGCGGAATAGGCGGTCAGGCCGCGCGGCCGCAGCGCCGAGATCGACGAGACGTTGACGATCGCACCGCGCCCGGCGGTCCGGATCATGGCCGGGATAGCGTGGCGGGAGGTGAGGAACATCGATTCGACGTTGACCTGCATGACCCGGCGCCAGACCTCCGGGTCCTCCTCGACGACGCTGCCGCGGCTGCCGATCCCGACATTGTTGTCGAGCAGGTCCAGCCGCCCGAAATGGTCGAGCGCGGCGGTCACCATGTCGCGGCACTGCGCCTCCTCGGTGACGTCGGCGACGTGGGCGACCGCGGTGCCGCCCTCCGCGGCGATCATCTCCGCCGTCCGCTGCGCCGGAGCGTGTTCGCGGTCGACCACCAGCACCCGGACGCCGGACCGCGCCAGCAGGATCGCCGCGGCCCGGCCGTTGCCGATACCGTCGCCCGCTGCGCCGCCCCCGGCCACAATGGCAACCTTCCCCTCCAGCCCGGGATCGTCCTCGGGCACGATCGCACCTCTCATGTCCGCTTCTCCCATACGCCGTTAGTCCGTCAGGAAATCGCGCGCCCACAGCGGGTCGAGTCTCTGCAGCGCTTCGGCAGGCAATGGCCCCTGTGCGACGGCGGCCAGCGCCTCGTCGAGATGCGCGAGCTCGGCGATGCCGACCACGACGCAGGCGAAGTCGGGATTGCCGAGCGCGAACCGCAGCGCCGTCTGCGCCGGCGTTCCGTACTCGTCTCCCAGCACCGACCAGACCGCCGCGGCGCGGGCCTGTTCGCGGTCGAGATCGCTGCCGGCGGCGATCACCACTTCGCGCCCGTGCCGCCGTGCGCTGGCCAGCGCGCCGCCGGCGAGCGCGCGGATGTTCATGGCCGCCACGCCCGTGCGCCGGCAGGCGGCGAGCAGGCCCGAAAAGTCCTGGGCCGACCACCCGGCCGGCGCCCGCTCCCAGCCGGCGCTGGGGTTGAGAAGGTTGTAGTAGACCTGCGCGGAATCGAACCGGCCGCTCTCGATCGCCGTGCGGCAGGCCGTCGTGTCGCCGAGCGCCGTGATTCCGGCGGCCTTTATCAGGCCTTGCGCCTTCAGGCGATCCATCGCATCCGCCACCCCGCCGCGCCCCAGCACGCGGTCGAGGCCCAGCAGCCGCCCCGAGTCCGCAGCGCCGATCTGGTTGTGAAGCTGGAGCAGCTCGATCCGGTCGAGGCGCAGCCGCATCAGGCTCTGCTCCAGGCTGCGCTCGACGGCAGCGGGAATGTCGGCGAGGTCCTCGGGCGCGAGCCGGACCTTGGTCGAGACCCGCGGGCGGGGGTCGAGGAACGGCAATGCCTCGCCGATCGCCGACTCCGAGGCGCCGTTGCCGTAGGCCGGGGCGGTGTCAATCCAGTCGATCCCGGCCGCCGCCGCGCGCTCCAACGCGGCGCGCCGCGTCGCCTCGGGCGCAAGGACGAGGATTCCGCCCACCACGCCGCCGCCGAGAACGAGCTCCGGAATCCGAAGCCCGGTACGGCCGAAGGAGCGCGTCTGCATGCCCAGGCGCTCCGGTCAGCGCCCCTGGAACACGGGCTTGCGCTTTTCCATGAAGGCGCGCCGGCCCTCGGCGTAATCGGCGCTGTCGAAGCAGGCCCGGGTGAGCCGGTCGACCAGTTCCATGTCGCGCTCGCTCTCGTCGCGGATCACCTGATTGACGGTCATCTTCGACGCGCGGATCGAGAGCGGGGCGTTCTCGGCCATCATCGCAGCGTAGTCGCGTACCGTCGCCTCCAGCGCATCGGCCGGGACGACCCGGTTGACGAGGCCGATCCGCAGCGCCTCCTCCGCCGTGAGGCGCCGGGCGGTGAACAGGATCTCCTTCGCGAAGGTCGGGCCGACCAGCGCGACCAGGTCGCGCAGATTGTCGAAGCTGTAGGCGATGCCGAGGCGCGCCGCCGGGATGCCGAACTGCGAGCCTTCGGCGGCGATGCGGATGTCCGCCTTCATGGCAATGCCCAGCCCGCCGCCCATGCAGAAGCCACGAATCATGGCGAGCAGCGGCTTCTGCAGGCCGGCCAGCTTCGTGCGGCCGGCTTCGGAAATCCTCGCGTAGTTCTCCGCCGCCGCCGCGTCCTTGCGCTGCTCCTCGAACTGCGAGATGTCGGCACCGGACACGAACGCCTTGTCGCCGGCACCCTTCATCACGACGACGCGGACGGCCGGATCCGCCTCGAAGTCGGTCAGGATCGTCGCGACCGCCTCCCACATCTCGAGCGACATCGCATTGCGACGCTCGGGATTGTTGAAGATCATCCAGCCGATCGCGCCGTCCTTCTCGGCCTTCATCTTGTCGGTGTTCAGCTTCATGGTTCCTCTCTGGGCGTAGGCAGGATACGGGTCAGACAATCCGCTTCTCGCGCAGGGCGGCGATCGCCGCGTCGTCATAGCCGAGTTCGGCGAGGACCTCATCGGTGTGCTGGCCGAGCTCGGGCGGCGGCGTGCGGATGTCCTTGGAGAAGCCGGAGATGTTGTGCGGTTGCGCGACGAGATTGATCGACCCGAGCTTCGGATGCTCGACCGGGCGGGCCATGCGCAGGTGTCGTACCTGCGGGTCGGCGAAGACCTGATCGATCGTGTAGATCGGGCCGCAGGGCACGCCGGCCTCGTTCAGCAGCTCGATCCAGTAGTCGCCCGGCCGCGTGCGGGTGTATTCGGCGATCCGCGCGTTCAGCTCCTGCCGGTTCTTCGAGCGGTCCTCGCGGCTCTTGAATTTGGGGTCGTCCAGCAGCTCCTGCGCGCCGATGGCGCGGCAGAACCGCTCCCACAGCGCCTGGCCGGAGGCGGCGATGTTGATGTGCCCGTCCGCGGTCGGGAACACGCCGGTCGGGATGCTGGTCGGGTGGTCGTTGCCGGCCTGCTGCGCCACCTCGCCCGCCATCAGCCAGCGTGCCGCCTGGAAGTCGAGCATGGCGATCTGCGCCTCCAGCAGCGAGGTATGGACCCAGCGGCCCTCGCCGGTGACCTCGCGGTCGAGCAGCGCGATCAGGATGCCCTGGGCGAGGAAGCCGCCGGCGGTCAGATCGTCGATCGGGATGCCGACACGCACCGGCCCCTGCCCCGGCAGCCCGGTGATCGACATCAGGCCGCCCATGCCTTGCGCGATCTGGTCGACGCCGGGCCGGGTCGCGTAGGGGCCGTCCTGGCCGAAGCCGGAGATGCTGCCGTAGACAATGCGCGGGTTGACCTTGCGCACCGTCTCATAGTCGATGCCGAGCCGGTGCTTCACGTCCGAGCGCATGTTCTCGACGATCACGTCGGACCGCTCGGCGAGCTGCATGAAGATCCGTTTGCCCTCGGCGCTCTTCAGGTCGAGGGTGATCGCCCGCTTGTTGCGGTGCAGATTCTGGAAGTCGAAGCCGTGCCGGGCGCCGGCGGCCGCATCGCGGTCCTCGCCCGCCGGCTGCTCGATGCGGACGACCTGCGCGCCCCAGTCGGCCAGATGCCGCACGCAGGTCGGCCCGGCGCGGTGCGCCGTCAGGTCGATCACCTTGAAGCGGGACAGCGGAAGCCTGTTCTCGTGCATGGACGCCCCTCCATCGCCGGCGCTGACATGATGCGACCCCGAGCCGGCACGATCCGGATGGCGCCATTATCGTCGCAACCGGCCGCGGATTCCTATCCCGAAGGAGAGGCGGTTCGCGGTAGCGGGTTGGCGTCGCTGCCGGAGATCTGATACTGCGGGGCCGCGCGGTCGGGGTACGCGACCGAATGCTCTCCCGGATACCGGCCGAGCGCCGCACGAGTCTGGACATGGATGCTGACGGCCTGCCGCCTTCGCGGCGGCGTTGGGCGATTCTCGCCGTTTCCATCGGGCTGGTCATGGCGGTGCTCAACACCGCCATCTCGAACATCGCGCTGCCGACCATCGCCGAGGATCTCCGAGCGAGCGCCGCCGCCTCGGTCTGGGTGGTCAACGCCTTCCAGCTCGCGGTGACGGTATCGCTGCTGCCGCTGTCCTCGCTCGGCGACATCGCCGGCCATCGGCGCGTCTATCTCGTCGGGCTGGCGGTGTTCACGCTCGCCTCGCTCGCCTGCGGCATGTCCGATTCCCTGGAAATGCTGGTCGCCGCCCGGGTGCTGCAGGGGCTCGGCGCGGCCGGCGTCATGAGCGTCAACACCGCGCTGATCCGGTTCATCTATCCCCGCGCCATGCTGGGGCGCGGGATCGGCCTGAATGTGCTGCTGGTCGCAACCGCGTCGGCGGCCGGCCCGTCGGTGGCCGCGGCGATTCTCGCGGTGGCGCCCTGGCAATGGCTGTTCATCGTCAACGCGCCGCTGGGCGTGCTCGCATTCGGCCCTGCACTCTACGCGCTCCCGCGCACGCAGCGCTCGGGGCACCGGTTCGACCCGGTCAGCGCCTTCCTGAGCGCTATCACCTTCGGCCTGTTGATCGCCGGAATCGATGCGATCGGGCACGGGCACGGCATCGCCCCCGTGGCGGCGGCGCTGGGGATCGCGGCGGTCGCAGGAATCGCCCTGGTCCGGCGCCAGGCATCGTCCGCCATGCCCCTGCTCCCGGTCGACCTGTTCAGGATGCCCGTATTCTCGCTCTCCGCCGCGACCGCCGTCTGCTCCTTCGCCGCGCAGGGAATCGCCTTCGTCGCGCTGCCCTTCTACTTCTACGACGTCATCGGTCGCACCCAGGTGGAGACGGGATTGCTGATGACCCCCTGGCCGCTGACGGTCGCCGTCATCGCGCCCGTCGTCGGGCGCTTGGCCGACCGCTATTCCGCGGGCGTTCTCGGCACTGCCGGCCTGCTGTGGCTGAGCGCCGGGCTCGTGTTGATCGCTCTCCTGCCGGCCGATCCCGGCACCGCGGACATCGTCTGGCGGATGTCGATCTGCGGCCTCGGCTTCGGACTGTTCCAGGCTACCAACAGCCGGACCATCATCAGCAGCGCACGACGCGAACGCAGCGGTGCCGCCAGCGGGATCATCTCCACCTCGCGGCTGCTCGGACAGGCCACCGGCGCGGCGCTGGTGGCCGTCATTTTCGGCCTCACCGCCGGCAGCGACGGGGCCGCGACCGGCACCACCATCGCCGCCCTGACCGCGGCCGGCTTCGCGGCCGTCGGCGCCGCCGCCAGCGGAATGCGGCTGGTCGATTTCCGCCGCCCCGGCACCGGGCCGCATCGGCCGCCGGCCGGCGATCGCTCCGACGGCCCTGCCCGCGGCGCAGCGCGAACCGGCCGCTCGCGGCGATGAGCGCAGTTCCTCCCCCGCGCCCTTGCGCGCCGCCGGCAGGGCGGCCCTGCTACACCAGCACGGCCTTGCCGATAACCTTGCGATCGATCAGGAGCCGGAGCGCCTCCGGCGCCCGCTCCAGCGGCAGCACGTGCGACAGATGCGGGCGGACCAAACCGCGATCGGCCCAGTCCAGCAGCACACGGAGATTCTCGGCCGCCACCTCGGGCTGGAACTCGGTTAGTCCACCCAGCCGCACGCCGACCGCCGAAGCGCCCTTGATCAGCAGATGGTTGGTCCGCGCCAGCGCCGGCGCGCCGCCGAGGAAGCCGAGAATCAGGATACGTGCGCCCCAATTGATGCAGCGCATCGATTCCTCGAAGACCCAGTTCCCGATCGGGTCGAACACGACATCGGCACCACGGCCTCCGGTCAGTCCCTTCACGGTATCCCGGAACGCGCCGCGGCCGTCCTGCATCGGGCCGTAGTCGATGACGTGATCGGCTCCGTTCGCCGCGACGGCAGCGCGCTTCTCCTCGGTCGAGGCCACCCCGATCACCGTGGCGCCCAGGACCTTGCCGACCTGCACCGCGGCGAGACCGATCCCGCCGGCCGCGCCATGCACCAGCAGCGTCTCGCCGGGCTTCAGGGCGGCACGCTGCACGAGCGCGTGGTAGGCGGTCTGGTAAGCGCTGCGGAACGCGGCCGCGGACTCCATGCTCATGCCCGCCGGGACATGCACGGTCTCGTGCGCCTTGGCGATGCCGTACTCGGCGAACGCACCAGGAGAGTGACGGGTCATCACCCGGTCGCCGACCGCGAAACCGGTGACGTCCGGGCCGAGCGCCACAATCTCGCCGGCGCCCTCACCGCCGGGAATGAACGGCGGCTCGGGCTTGAACTGGTACTGCCCGGCGATCATCAGCACGTCGACATACTGGACGGCGCGCGCCAGCAGACGGACCTTGATCTCGCCGGGACCGGGTGCCGGCTCGGGCCAGTCCTGGTGAAAGACGAGCTCCTCTGGGCTCCCTAGACGTTCGCAGACGACGGCTCGCATGATCCTCTTCCCCTGATTCCAATCGATCGGCGCCCGGCGCTCATGTCTCCGCGCCACCGTTGCAGGCGATCATCTGCCCGTTGGTGAAGGCGCCCTCCTCGGAGCAGAGATAGCCGGCGAGAGCGCCGATATGCTCCGGCTCGCCGAGCCGCCCCAGCGGGATGCGCGAAACCTGCTCCTCGATGTGCCGCGTCATCGCCGGGTCCGGGTGCTCTGTCCGGATCGGGCCGGGTGAGATCGCGTTCACGGTTACGCCCTTGGGGCCGAATTCCTTGGCCAGTGCCTTGGTCAGGCCCCACAGCCCGTGCTTGGCGACCGACACCGCGGCGCGGCCGCCGTAGCCGTGGATGGCGTTCATGCCGGTGAGGTTGACGATGCGTCCCCAGCCCGCGTCCACCATGCCCGGCAGGAAGGCGCGACAGATGTAGAAGGCCGCGTTCAGGTCCACGTCGAGCACGCGATGCCAGTCTTCGTCCGTCGTTTCGAGAAACGGCTTCTGCGGCCGGATCGCCGCATTGTTGACGACGATGTGCACGGTTCCGAAGCGCCCGAGCGCCTCGGCTGCGATCGCCGCGACCGCGTCGGCGCGACCGACATCGCCCATCGCAACGATCGCCTCCACCCCGGACCGACGGGCGGCTTCTGCGGTCGCCTCGCAGGCCTCGCGGTTGGCGAGGCCGTTGATCACCAAGTTGCAGCCGCGCCGTGCCAACTCCAGGGCGATCGCCCGCCCGATGTTGCGACCCGCACCCGAGATGAACGCCGTTCTGCCCTGAATCGTCATCGCATGTTTCTCCCGAATTACCCGGCCGAACCCGCCCCCGTCACCGCCGGCCCGGGCCGAGTTCGGCCTCGAGTTCGGCGATCTTTCTTTCGATGGATGCCCTTAGCGCGAGGCTCTCGTGTGACTTCATGACCGCGAGGCGCCCCTTGAGCAGCTCGAGTTGCGCCCGCTTCTCCTTCGCGTTCCGCTTCGTCGGCCGGCTGTCCGACCGCTGCCCTTCGAAAGCCCGCATCGATCTGCAAGTCCTGGAATGGAAACGAGAGCGGGAGCTTAGACGCCCGTGTCCGCCGCGGCCAGTGGGGAAGGGAAGAGCGACATCGGACCGAACGCCGGCCGGCGTCGTTTGCACCATGCGACGGCGACACTTGCCCGCACAGAGTCGCCGGGGTTGTCGCAGCCGCTTGGCAAGGTGAGCAGGTAAGTGGAGGATCCCGCCATGACATTCCGACACTTGGCCCTTTGCCCTCGGGTCGCCCGCGTGACCGCGGCGGGCCTGGTGCTATCGGCCGCCCTATGCGCGAGCACCGCAGCGCAGCCGACCGGCGACCCTCCGGTTAGCCCCACCCCGGACGAGCCTGTCGCCGGGCTGTCCTTGTCCGACCGCACGGTGCTGCTTCAGGCGTTCTCCGACGCGATCGACGCCGAGACGATGGCGCGAACGGTCGCCGGGCGGTACTGGGCCGGGATGGACAAGGCGGAGCGATCCGGCTTCATCACCCGGTTCGGTCGGCATCTCGTGGCACTCGCGACCGATTTCCTGCCGGAAGGCCTGTCCGGTTCGGATCTGGGCGCCACGACGGTACCGTTGTCCGGGGGTGACACGCTCGCACTCGTGACGCTCGGCGAGGAGGCTGCGGCCCCGCGGATCGGGCTGCGGATGCGGGACGTGGGCGAGCCGCGTATCGTCGATATCCTGGTGGCGGGGGTCAGTCTGCTGCGGCTGAAACGGGCCGAGTTCGCGGCGCTGGCCGAACGGGGCGGAGTCGCGGCGGTGATGGCGGCGCTCGAGGAGCGCTCGCGCCCTGCGATCGCACTCGCCGCCACGCGCTCCGTGCCCGAACCGGCACAGGTGGCGGAAGCGGCGCCCGCGCCGGCCGCTGCCCCGGCGGAGCTGCGGCGTACGCTGTTCTTCGCACTGGAAAGCGCCGAGCTGTCCGCGGAGGCGCAACGGGCGGCGGAGGAGATCGCACGCCTGGCGGCCATGCCCGATGCGACCACCGTCGCCGTGACCGGATTCGCCGACCCCAGCGGCTCGGACGCGTTCAACACGGCGCTGTCGCGTCGCCGTGCCGAGCGTGTTGCAGAGGCACTGGCTGCGGCCGGAGTGCCGAAATCGCGCATCCGGATTCAGGCACGCGGCGAGGAGGCACCGGCACCCGGAGTCCTCTCCAGCGCGGAGCGGCGCCGCGTCGAGATTCTCGTGATGCGGGAGCCAGGGCCGCTCACTCCGCGGTGACAAGCCTCAGTCCCACGATGCCGGCAGCGATCAGACCGATGCAGGCGAGCCGGAGTGCGGTCGCCGGCTCACCGTAAAGGAGAATACCGAGAAGCGCGGTGCCGATTGTGCCGATCCCGGTCCAGACGGCATAGGCGGTGCCCAGCGGCAGGCTCTTCAGCGCAAGCCCCAGCAGCGCAACACTGGCGATCATAGAAATGCCCGTGAGCACCGTGGGAACGAGCCGCGTAAATCCTTCCGTATATTTCAGCCCGACCGCCCAGCCGATCTCGAACAGGCCGGCGACGACCAGTATGGCCCACGCCATGTCAGACCTCCGGTCCGAGGCGGGGCCGTCCCCACCAACGTTCTACCGCGCGAGGTCGTCCTCGCGGAACTTAGCTCGGGGCCGATGTGGGCATCCCCGGGTATCGGTCAAGAGGAGCACGGGTACCGAATGCTCAGCTTCTCAATCGGAGCGGCAGCCTCCATACTGGTGGTCCACGAACCGGTCGGATCGCGGTCGCCCCCTTCCGGCCCCGGCCTGGCCCCTTTCCGGAATTGCCCGTGACCGCCGAAGAGACAACGGCGCCCCCCTGCACGGACAGCATCGAGACCCGCCACTCCTGGGTCGTCGCGAGCGCGGCGCTGGCGATCATCATGATCGCCTTCGGTACCCCCTACGTGGTCGTGGTAGCGCTGAAGCCGATCGCCGCGGATCTGGGCGGGAGCCGATCCGCACCCGCCTTGGCCAGCGCGCTCGCCTATGTCGGAACCGCGGTCGGAGGCATTCTGATGGGCTGGTGGGCCGACCGCGTCGGGGTGCTGTGGCCCGTCGTGCTCGGCTCGATCATGGTCGGCACCGGCGCCATGGTGGCCGGCAGCGGCAGCGAGTGGGCGCTCTATTTCGGCCATGCCGTGATGATCGGCTTGCTCGGCAATGCCGGCCTGTTCGCGCCGCTACTCACCCATGTCAGCCGCTGGTTCGACCGGCGCCGCGGCGTCGCGCTGTCGCTGGTCACGAGCGGGCAGCAGGTCGCGGGCGCCCTCTGGCCGCCGGTGTTCGGTACGGCGATTGCGCAGATCGGCTGGCAGCGGACGCTGTTCTGGTACGGCGTGCTCACGCTGGCGACATTGCTGCCGCTCGCGCTCCTGATCCGCCGCGCCCCGCCGGCTCCGGCCCCCGGCCGGGCGCAATTCGACCCGGTTCCCGATGCGCCGGTGCTGGGATTGCAGCCAAACGTCGCGCTCGGGCTGCTGTGTGCGGCGATCGTCGGCTGCTGCATCGCCATGGCGATGCCGATGGGCCACATCGTCGCCTTCTGCAGCGACCTCGGCTACGCTCCTGCCCGCGGCGCGGAAATGCTGTCGCTGCTGCTGGGTTCCGCTTTCCTGAGCCGCATGTTCTGGGGCCATCTTTCGGACCGCATCGGCGGGCTACGAACCGTGCTGCTCGGCGTGATCTGTCAGGCGGCCGGCATGGCGATGTTCCTCGCCGTCGAGGACCTTGCGGGGCTCTATGCACTCTCTGCCGCATTCGGTCTCGGCTTTGGCGGCATCATCCCCGCCTATGTGCTGGCGGTGCGGGAACTGTTCCCGGCCGCGGAGGCCGGCTGGCGCATCGCGGTCCTGATCTTCGCCGGCCTCAGCGGCATGGCGGCCGGTGGCTGGCTTGCCGGCGCCATTTACGATCTCGCCGGCTACTACCAGCCCGCTTTCCTGGTCGGTCTGGTGGCGAATCTCGCAACGATCGCGCTGGTGGCCGTCCTGGTGCTCCGCGGCCGCCGGCCATCGGCGCCGGGCGGCGTGCCGGTCCCGGCCGCGGCCCGCTGACGCCCGTCCCCGCAGACCGTAGATGAGGAGAGAACCGCGATGACGCTCTACGAATTGCGTACGTACACGCTCCACGTCGGCAAGATGGGCGAGGCCGTGAAAATCTACCAGGACTATGGCTGGCCGGCACTCGAGAAGGTTCAAAACAAGCTGGTCGGCTATTTCCAGAGCGATGTCGGCATGCTCAATCAGATCGTCCATCTCTGGAAGTTCGACGACGATGCCGACCGCCGGCGGCACTGGCAGGCGCTCTATACGGACGCCGCCTTCATGGCGTTCGCGACCCGCATCCGGCCGCTCATCCTCACCCAGGAGAACAAGCTGCTGCTCGCCGCCCCCTGGGGCCCGCGCCCCTGAACGGGAACGGCATCACATCCGGTGCGCCGCGAGGAAGTCGGCGAGGAGCCGGTTGACCGCCTCGGGCGCCTCGTACTGCACCCAGTGTCCAGCGCCGGGCACGACGTGGAACGCACAGTCGGGTCGGATCGCACGGAACAGGTCGCGCCGCGCCCCCAGATGCCCGGCGGCGATCTGGTCACGCTCGCCCCAGATGCCCTGGATCGGCGCCTCGATCTCCCGCAGCCGCAGAGCGAGCGTGTCGCCGTACGGAATCGTCCCGCTGCGAATGCGGGCGCGGCGCGTGTTGACGGTCTGGAGGTGGAGCGCGAGCGCGTCTATCCGCGCCGGATCCGCGATCATCGTGACCTCGAGATTGTGGCGGTGAACCTCGCGGATCTCTGCCTCCGTCATGCGACTCGACGGCCTTGCCATATCCCTGCGTCGATTCATCGGCAGACCGAGCGCATTGGAGCCGATCGCGGTGTAGCTCTGCAGCCGGGCGCCCTGACGCACGCAGACATGTCCGCCAACGATCCCGCCAAAGGAGAAGCCGGCGAAGTGGAACCGCGCCGGCCGCGGCAGCACGCGATCGAGGCCGGCGGATATCTCATCGGCCAGACTGTCGACGGTGAAGGGTTGAGCCGGCTCGTCCGAGTCGCCCATGCCGGGGATGTCGCCGGCGATCACCCGATGGCGCGCCGCCAGCGCCTCGATATTGCGCAGCCAGTGTGTCCAGGAACCGAAGCTGCCATGCAGAAGCACGAGCGGCTCCCCCTCCCCCCAGATGCGCCAGACCATGCGCCCGCCGCCACACGGCGTCTCCACCCGTTGCGCCGCCCGCTCGACCCGCGCCACCGTCTCCGCGGGGCTCTCCTCCGTCGCCGCCGATTCCGTCGCCAGTGCCGACATCGTCATCGCCGCGCCAGGACCTCCTTGTTGATGACGTTGTCCGGGTTGAGCCGGCCGTCGAAACAGTCGACAACGTTCTGCGCCGCCGCCTGACCCATGCGGAACATCGACTCCTCCGTGACGCCGGCCGTGTGCGGCGTGACGATGATGTTGTCGAGCGCGAAGAGCGGATTGTCCGCCGTGGCCGGCTCCACCACGAACGGGTCGATGCCGGCGCCGGCGATCACATTGTCCTGGAGCGCCCGACAGAGCGCCGCCTCGTCGACGATACCGCCGCGCGCGGTGTTGACGACGAAGGCGGTCCGCTTCATCGCGCGAAGCTCCGCGAGCCCGATCATGCCGTCGGTCTCGGCATTCTTGGGGCAGTTGACCGAAAGGAAGTCGATGTCCGGCAGCACCGCGCGCCAGTCCGGCACGGGTATCGCACCGGCGGTCACGATCGAGTCCTGAATGACGTATGGGTCGTGGACCAGCACCTCCATCTCCATCGCGAGACAGCGCTTGACCAGCCTCCGGCCGATGCGCCCGAAGCCCAGAATCAGGACCTTACGCCCGGCGAGGTCATAGGCCAGCGGGTCGAAGCGAATGTTCCAGTTGCCCTTGCGGACCTCGCGATCGAAGATGCGCGCGCGCTTGGCGAGGGCGAGCATGAAGAACAGCGCATGCTCGGCTACCGTCACGGAGTTGGCGGTGCCGACCACCGTCAGCGGGATGCCTGCCCGGGTCAGCGCATCCTGATCGATCGAGTCGTAGCCGACGCCGTGGCGCGAGGCGATCTTCAGCCGGTCGGCGCGTTCGATGATGCGCGCGGTGAACGGCGCCACGCCCAGGATGACGGCATCGTAATTGCCGATATGCTGGAGGATGTTCTCCTCCGAAAGCTCGGTGAACCGCTCATACTCGATGTCGTCGCGGGCATCGAATACCGACCGGATGCCGTCCGTGATCGGCATCTGGATCATCACACGCTTCTTCATCCAACTTCCCCCGGTTCGGTTCGGGAACCCGGCCGCTCCCGTTCGCGACTGAGCATAACCGGCATCGCCGTCAAAGCGACCTCTCTTCAGCGCCGCCGGCGGCGGCTCGCCAGCAGCTCCGCCACCGTGACCGGCCGGAAGCCCCAGACGTCGACGCCGACGTCGAACTGCCGGGTCAGCGGCTTGAGCGCGCCGTGGCTGTGGCCGTGCAGGTCGAGCGCGCCCTTGTACATGCCGTTCCAGGTGCGGAACGGATAATGGCAGAGGACCAGAGGCACGCCGTCAACCTCGATCTCCGCATAGTGGCCGACGCTGGCCCAGCCCGAGAGCCCCGCCGTCGCCGCGCCGTCATTGTTGCCGAGGATCAGGTGTTTCCTGCCCGCGAGTCGGTCGAGCAGGCCCTGCATAGCGGCGACCGGCTGGCGCACCGCGAAGTCGCCCAGGTGCCACACCTCGTCCTCTGGCCCGACGATCGCGTTCCAGCCCTCCACCATCGCGGCGTCCATCGCCGCGACCGACCCGAAGGGCCGCCGGAACCGGCCGAGCGCGCCGCCATGGCCGAAATGGGTGTCGCTTGTGAAGAAGACCGGCATCGAGGAGAGTTCCCGAATACCGACGAAGGGAACCACGCCCGTGCCGGTCATGTCCAATCCGCCGGACCGGGCCCCGAAGATGCCGAAACCGAGGGTCCCGCGGGCCGCCTGCGACCGCCACATCCACCTGTTCGGGCCGGCAGACCGGTACCCTTCGCGCCGGACATCCCCTACCACGCGCAAGACGCGACGCCGACCGGCTCGACGTGCCGCTGGAGTGGGCACCCGACGAGGGGGTGCGTAACCGGATTCTCGTCGGCAATCCCGTGTGGCTCTACGATTTCCCGGGCGACTGGCGGTTCAGCCCCCTCTCCGGAAGCAGCCGCTGTTGTTCTCGGATCCGTCCGGCATGGTCGTGTCGCACAGCCGGGCCGCCGCCAGCGAGTCCGGATCGACCCGTGCCCGCAGCAGCGAGGCCCCTTCCAGGTCCGCGCCGTCGAGCCGGGCGCCGCGCAGATCGGCCCGAAACAGAATTACGCCGACCAGCCGTGCGTCCGTCAGGTTTGCCGTCGTCAGGTCCGCCTCGCTGAAATTGGCGAAGGACAAATCCGCCCCGCGCAGGTCGGCACCCGAAAGATCGGCTCCGGCCGCATAGGTGTAGCTTAGATCCGCTCCCGTCAGCGAGACGCCCTCGAGCACGGCGGCCGAGAGCGGGGCACCGGCAAGCTTGCAGTTGGGGCAGGCTTTGGTCTCGGTCAGCTGCGCCAAGTCCTCCGCCCGATAGGCCTCGACGGCCGGCGCCGCAAGGCTCGCCGCCCCTGCCAGTATGGCCGCAAGGGCCCGGACCATTGCCGGTGCGCCGCTGCCGCGCGCGATCCGCCTACTCATCCCGCCTCGCCTCCCGCGGGCCGTTGCCGCAGCTCCGCCCGCAATGCCTGGACCTCCGCGTGCAACGTCGCGCTGGCTTTCGCGTCCGCCACTTCGCCGGCATTCTCCTCGGCGTCGGCGCAGACGAAAGCGCTCGGATGAAAGCGCTCGACAGTGTCCCAGTGACATAGCCGAACAGGTCGGACCCGTAAAGCGACCAGGGCGAAGCAGGGCATCCGCCGCTCCGCCGGCTGCGGCCAATAGTCGGAGCCGCGCGAGGTTAAGGACATCGCCGTCCACCGCAGCGCGTCGACATCGTCCGTGCCCTCCAGGTGCACGATGCTCGAAACCCGGCATGCCGGCCGTGGCGATCGGAGCCACCGACCCGAAGACCGCCAGCACGTCGCTGAGCCGTGCCGACGCATGGCCCGCCCTGTGGTGCGCATGCCGCGATTGATCGAGCCGAGCACCCGAACAAGCCGCACGCCGAGAACCGGCCGTGCGGCCCGCAGTGCCCGGGCGAGGCTGAAGATCCACAACGCCGGCAGCAGTAGCGACATTGCGAGTTCTCCCGAAGATGACGCAATGTGCACGGCCCGCACTGGGTGCAGCACCTGCTCCAGGCGGAACAGGCCCCGGGTCATATCGCTTACCGCTTCCTGCACCGGCGTGAGCTGGCCGGTCGGCCCGAAAGCCGGCAACGCAAGCCAGAGGGAGGCGAGCACGATCATCGGCGTCTCCAGCCGGTCCCGGCGCTGCCCGAGACGTTCGTAGCGATCCTGGTCCGTCAGGTGATTCGCTTTTCGTCCGTACCCTCTGCCACGTCTGTCTCCGTGCAGCGGCCCGGGTATGCGGTGCCTGCGCATGCTTGACGCGCCCGACCGCGCCGCTATGCAACACTGCCGAATGCGTCAAGAGCCCAGCAGGAGCCGCCCCATGCCCGCGCCGATTCCCGGCCCCACCTCTCACGCCTACTTCTCGATGCGGCTGCGCCTGCACTATGTCGACTGGGGGAACCCGGGTAAGCCGCCGCTGCTGCTGGTCCACGGCGGTCGCGACCATTGCCGTAACTGGGATTGGGTCGCGGAGGCGCTGCGCGACGATTGGCACGTCATCGCCCCCGACCTCCGCGGACATGGCGATTCCGAGGCGATGAAGGGCGGCCTCTACGGCCTGTCCGAATATGTCTACGATATCGCCCAGCTCGTGCATCAGCTCGAGTTGGCTCCGCTCGCGATCGTCGGCCACTCGCTGGGCGGCGCCATCAGCCTGCGCTATGCCGGCATCTATCCGGAGAATGTCACGA
Source organism: uncultured Alphaproteobacteria bacterium (assembly GCA_964625225.1). Classification (GTDB taxonomy): domain Bacteria; phylum Pseudomonadota; class Alphaproteobacteria; order JAJUGE01; family JAJUGE01; genus CAZVAR01. The sequence goes on from CAZVAR010000035.1 coordinate 18,958, forward strand.
AGCTGGTCGCGATCGAAGGGCTCGGCCCTTCGCCGCAGCGGATCGCCGAGCGGGCGGCGGTGCCTCCGCACGAGCGGCTGGCGCGTTGGATCGACGACATGCGTCGGCTGTCGGGCCGCGTGCCGCGCCGCTATCCGACGTTGGAGGACGCCCTTCGCCGAATGCAGGAGGAAAATCCGCATCTCTCGCCCGAGCAAGCCCGGCACCTGACCGTACATGGTGTCAATCGCAACGAGGATGGTACCTACAGCTGGAAGTTCGACAATTACGTCCGCGCCGACCGGGCGACCGGTCTCGACATCGAGGATACGCACGCACTCTGGAATCGGATCGCGTGTCCGACCCTGCTGATCCGCGGCACCGAGAGCTGGGCCAGCGATCCTTCCGTTGACGGCCGGGCAAGGCATTTCCGCAACGCCCGGGTGGTCAATGTCGAGGGCGCCGGCCACTGGGTCCATCACGATCGCCTGGACGAGTTTCTGCGGCTGTTGCGGGAGTTTCTCGATGATGCCGACCGTGCCGATTCTTGATCGACAGTCGGGGTTGTAGCGGGAGAACGTCCACCCTCGGCCGCATACCGACGCGCCGTAGGGGGCTGCGCTCCGGCCGAGATGCGGGGCCGATCGGGCCGGCAGTTCCGGATCGAGGCTGCATACGTCAGCCATGACGAAGGCAGAACGGCCCGCCGAAACTTTCGCCTTCAATCAGTGTTGCAGAGGGTGGATCCCCTTGTCACCCGATGCGTCCCGATGCCCGCCTCCATGATCGTTCCGCCCCGGACCACCAATGTGCGGGGCCAACCGCGCCGAATCGGCATCGAGATCGAGTTTCACGGTCCGAGCCCGAGCGCGGCTGCCGCACTGGTCGCGAAGCTGTTCGGCGGCAGGATTGTGACACTCGACTCCTGGCGGTGCCGTGTCGAGAATACTCGATTCGGCGACTTCACGGTCGAATTGGACAGCAGCCTCGCTCACCCCGCGGCGCCCGAGGCGCCCGGTCTGGGGGGCAAGATCCGCGCCGGGGTCGCGACCGTTGCCGGCGAGGTGATCGGCCTCGTCACACCGACGGAGATCTGCGCTCCGCCGGTGCCGGTCCCCCGCTTGCCCGAGCTGCAGGCCTTGGTCGACGCGCTGCGCGAGGCGGGCGCATCGGGCACGCGTGCCAGCCCGCTTTACGGCTTCGCCCTTCAACTCAATCCGGAGATCGCCGAGGCGAGCGCCGATTATCTGACGCGCCATTTGAAGGCCTACCTGCTGCTGAGCGACTGGCTCCGCGGCGAAATTCGGGTCGATCCGGCCCGCCGGCTGTTGCCCTTCGTCGATCCTTTCCCGCAGCGTTATGTGTTCAAGGTCGTCTCGCCCGATTACCATCCCGACCTCGGCACCCTCATCGACGACTATGTCGCCGACAACCCGACCCGGAACCGCGAGCTCGACATGCTGCCGGTGCTGGCCGATCTCGACGGCGGGCGGGTCGCACGCAACCTGGCCGACCGTTCCGTGAAGGTGAAGGCCCGGCCGGCGTTTCACTATCGCCTGCCGAACTCGCTGGTGGACGATCCCGGCTGGGGCGGCCTGATCGAGGAGTGGAACCGCTGGGTGCGCGTCGAGGAACTGGCGGCATCGCCCGACCGCCTTGCCGACACCGGACGCGCCTACCTCGCGTTCCATCGCGGGGACCCGCTGTCGGACTGGGCCGAGCGGCTGCGCGCGTTGACGGCATGAGGCCACGGATCGGCGTCACCGCGTCGCGGCGGGGCGGGCGGTTCATGTGGTGGTGCAATCGGCTCGCAGTGTTCCGGGCAGGCGGGCGGGCGGTGCGCCTCCGCCCGGGCGATCCGCTCGTCCTCGATCGTCTCGATGGCCTGGTCATCGGCGGCGGCGACGACATTACGGCCACGCTCTACGGAGGCGAGCTCGACCCGGCGGTCCGGATCGACCCGGAGCGCGATCGTCTGGAGCTCGGATTGCTGGAGACGGCGGCTTCGCGCAATTGGCCGACGCTCGGCATCTGCCGCGGCGCACAGATGATCAACGTCGCCTTCGGCGGCACGCTGCACGCCGACATCCACGCCATTTACCGGGAGGCGCCGCGGTTGCGCACCGTGATGCCCCGAAAGACCGTCAGAATCGAGCCCGGGTCCCGCCTGCACGCGATCCTCGATTGCGAGCGCTGCCGGGTCAACGCCTTGCACCACCAGTCGGTCGACCGGCTCGGCCGCGGGCTACGGGTCGTGGCCCGCGATGAGTACGACATCGTCCAAGGCGTCGAACGCCCGGAGCCGCCGTTCCTGATCGGTGTGCAGTGGCACCCGGAATTCCTGATCCTCGACCATGGGCAGCAGCGGCTGTTCCGCCGGCTGGTGACCGCAGCGCGCGCCGGCCGTGCGGGATCGGCCGCGACCGCATCGGATCACCGCTTCGCCGAGTAGAATGCCTCGAACCCGACAGCCCGTGCTGCGCACGGGAGCAGAAGTCGTGGAACCGCGCGCAGGAGATGAGGGGAGCACCCGCCGGGGGCGGGCTGCTCACGTCGTTGACGCTACCGTCGAACGCGAGCTCCCCGGCGCCGCGCAGGTCGCGCAAAAAAGCAGCATCTCCGGAACCTGCCGCTTGCCGTTGGCAAGCTGCCGATGACTGTGCGACCGGCCCGCCCCGAGCACCAAGAGGTTCCGGCATGGCTCGCGCTGGACGATGATTTCCTGCCCAGCCGGACAGGAAGCCTCCCGCTCCTGCATACCGGGAAAGGCGACCGCTGCTTGCCCCTATGACGGCTGAACCTGACCATCGGGCAACCCGACGGCTCGTGCGCGGCAGCAGGCACGCTGGCCTGCCATATCCTCGAACGAGGATCGGTCGGATCCAACCGTGCCATCCCGCCCCCCTCCTGAATAGAGCGTTTAGCCGGCACCCGATATTCTTCGCCGTCTAGCCGATGTCACCACCGATGCGGCCGGGCAGCATAGCGCCCATGTTACAGTGGGCTGTGCGGAACGAAGGGACTTGGTCAGTGACGGACAAGCTCGAAGGGACGGACACCGAATGACCGGCGCAACCCTCGCCGGGGACGCACGAGGTGACGAGGTGGCATCGCACGAAGCGCGCCTTGGCCCGGATCTGACCGGCCGGCGCTGCTCCATGAATTGGGCGGCGTTGGTCTGATACCCCGCAACGCAGGAAACGAATGAGATGCGCTGGCGCACGCCGATCGCTGCCGCCCTGCTCGTCCTCGGGCTCGTCGGCTATGCCGTGATCGCAGCCACGCTTGGCGGCCGGGTACCCGGGCACTGGGCGGCACAACTCTTGTTCTATCTCGCCGCCGGCTTGCTCTGGGTCTATCCTGCGGCCCGGCTGATCGCCTGGTCGGCCCGCGATGATCGCCGCTGAC
>CAZVAR010000035.1:22444-26727 GCA_964625225.1 uncultured Alphaproteobacteria bacterium
TGGTCCGTTATCCGCACTGAGTATTGCCATCGATGGAGGACTGAATGAAGAAGCTCTGGAAGAAGCCTCGGATTCGGGAGATCCGGGTCGGCCTCGAGATCAACGCCTACGCCTGCGCCGATCTCTGAACTCGAATCCGCCGCACCGGCGTGAGCCCGGCATGCGAATCGTCGTGCTTGGAGCCGCCGCGGGCGGCGGATTCCCCCAGTGGAATTGCGGCTGCGTCAATTGCCGACGGGCCCGTAGCGGCGATCCGGCCGCGCAGCCGCGGACACAATGTTCCCTCGCCGTCAGCGCCGACGGTACGTCCTGGCTGTTGCTGAATGCCGCGCCCGATTTGCGGCAGCAGATCCTGGTAACGCGCGCCCTCGATCCGATCGCCGGCGGGCGGCACAGCCCGATCATCGGCGTCGTTCTGACCAGCGCCGAGATCGACGCCGTTGCCGGTCTCCTCTGTCTCCGCGAAGGCCAGCGCTTTACGCTCTACGCGACAGCCGGTACCCTCGACGCGCTCGCAGCCAACCCGATCTTCGCGGCCCTTGCGCCGAACCGCGTGCCGCGCCGGGTTCTTCGACCCGGTGAGGCGACAACGATTGCGGATTCGGGTGGCCTGACCGTCGAGCCGTTCGCGGTCCCCGGCAAACCGCCGCTCTATCTCGAGGGCGAAGACGAGCCGCCACTCGATGCCGAGACCGAGGACACGGTCGGCCTCCGCGTGTCCGGCAATAACCGCTCCTTCCTCTTCGTCCCGGGCTGTGCCCGTCTGTCCGATGCGGTCGCCGACCGTCTGCGCGGAGCGGACCTGTTGTTCTTCGACGGTACCCTCTGGGCCGATGACGAGATGATCCTCCTGGGGCTCGGCACCAAGACCGGGCGACGGATGGGCCACATGAGCATATCCGGTCCCGACGGCTCGCTCGCCGCCCTGGCCCCGCTGGGCATCGCGCGCAAGATCTATGTCCATCTCAACAATACCAACCCGGTGCTGCTCGACGATTCCTCCGAGCGGGCCATGGTCGAGGCGGCGGGCTGGGAAGTCGCCTGGGACGGCATGGAGATCACACCATGAGCGACGTGCTGACGCCCGACCAGCTCGAGGAGCGGCTGCGCGCCATTGGGGCCGAGCGCTACCACGACAAGCATCCCTTCCACCATCTGATGCGCGAGGGTGCGCTGAACCGTGGCCAGATCCAGGCCTGGGCGCTCAACCGGTACTACTATCAGAGCCGCATTCCTTTGAAGGACGCTTCGCTGATCGGCCGAATGGAGGATACCGACCTGCGCCGGGCGTGGCGCCAGCGCCTGATCGACCATGATGGCGACCGACCGGGCCATGGCGGAGTCGCCCGCTGGCTACGGCTCACCGACGGGCTCGGGCTCGACCGTGCGGAGGTGCTCTCGACCCGGGGCGTGCTGCCGGCCACCCGCTTCGCCGTCGAGGCCTATGTCCGTTTCGTCCGCGAACGCAGCGTGCTCGAAGCGATCGCCTCCTCCCTGACCGAGCTGTTCTCGCCGACCATTATCGCCGAGCGCGTCGCCGGCATGCTGGCCCACTACGATTTCGTCGACCGGGCGGCACTCGCCTATTTCGAGGACCGCCTGACCGAGGCGCCGCGCGATGCGGCCTTCGCGCTGGACTACGTGCGACGGGAGGCGCGCCGCCCGGACCAACAGCAGGCGGTCATCGCAGCGCTCATCTTCAAGTGCGACGTGCTTTGGGCGCAGCTCGACGCGCTGTATCACGCCTATGTGGAACCCGGCCACGTTCCGCCGGGCGCCTTCCGGCCGACGCCATGATATCCCACGAATCGGATCGTCCGCGCCTGGCCCGGCATGTGCACCTCCGCTTCGACCGGCGACGGAACACCTGGGTGCTGCTGGCGCCGGAGACGGTTGTGATTCCGGACGAGACCGCGCTCGAGATCCTGCGGCGCTGCGATGGCGCGACCAGCATCTGCACCATCGTCGATGGCCTGGCCGAGGCCTATGATGCCGACCGCGCCGAGATAGCGCGGGACGTGCTGGAGCTGCTTGGAGACCTTGCCGACAGAGGCCTGATCGAGGCATGAGCGATACCCTCGAGCCGCCGCTGGCCCTCCTCGCGGAACTGACGCATCGCTGTCCATTGCGATGCCCCTATTGCTCCAATCCGCTGCAGCTGGTCCGGGCCGGTGAGGAAATGCCTACCGATGCCTGGCTCCGAACCCTCGATGAGGCGGCAGCGCTCGGCGTGCTGCACGTGCATTTCTCCGGCGGTGAGCCGACGATGCGCCGGGATCTCGACGATCTCGTGGCGCATGCGGCGGCGCAGGGGCTCTATACCAATCTGATCACCGCCGGGGTGCTGCTGGACGCAGCGCGGGTCGAAGCTCTGGCCGCAGCCGGACTGAACCATGTCCAGCTCAGCTTCCAGGACGCCGAGGCCGAGGGCGCCGACCGCATCGCCGGCCGAACCGGGTTCCATGCGCGCAAGATCGCGGCTGCGCGGCTGGTCCGCGCTGCCGGACTGCCGCTGACGGTCAATGCCGTCGTGCACCGGCAGAACCTCGCCGGCCTCGACCGGCTGATCGATCTCGCGCTCGACCTCGGTGCGCAGCGCCTCGAGGTGGCGCACGTCCAGTACTACGGCTGGGCCCTGCGGAACCGTGCCGCCCTGATGCCGGATCGGATGCAGCTCGATGCGGCCACCCGGACCGTAGAGGCGGCGCGGGAGCGGCTGGTCGGACGACTGGTGATCGATTATGTCGCTCCGGACTATTATGCTCGCCGCCCGAAAGCCTGCATGGGCGGGTGGGGCCGCCGGTTCCTCGTCGTGTCGCCGACCGGCAAGGTGTTGCCCTGCCATGCCGCCGAATCGATCCCCGGGCTCGACTTCGAAAGAATCGGCGACCGGCCTCTCGAAGAGATCTGGCGGGACGGCGAAGCCTTCCGTTGCTTCCGCGGCACTCACTGGATGGCGGAGCCTTGCCGTTCCTGCGACCGGCGCGAGATCGACTGGGGAGGCTGTCGCTGCCAAGCCTTCGCGGTTACCCGCCGCGCCGAGGCGACCGACCCCGCCTGCGCCCTCTCGCCGCTACATACGACCCTGGCCGGAATTGCCGAGCGGGAGTCCGTGGGACCGGCACCAGCCTTCGCCTACCGGTCGATGGCTCCGGCGTCATGTCGGTGAGACCGCAGACCTCAGCAGCGGTACGAGACCTTGACCGTCAGCCAATTGATAGGATATTATTCGCAATTCGACTATTACATGAGGATCGGGGCCATGGTCACGATCGTGCACGTCCGTGGTTCCGCTCCATCCTGGCGCAATGGCCGCCGCCCACGCAGCCACCGCCGTTCCTAAAGTCCTGTCTCAGGGGTGTATCCAATCCAGTCCACGAACATGCCAGCTGACATTTGTTAACGAATGTAGACGTTTTCCGGGATTCTGCCGCGCCCGGCCGTACCGGCCCGCGGCAGTCCCGATGACGGTATGACGCGCCGCTCCGCTATGGCAGATGCCCTTGGCAGCCCGATGTCCTTGTGTATATTGGCGCGCCAACCCACATGGGAACTGGCATGAGCAGGCTCGATCCCACGGCGATTCCCCTCGCCCTGACCTTCGACGACGTACTGCTCCAGCCTGCGCGTTCGGCGGTCCTCCCGACGGAAGTCAGCACCCGCACCCGACTCACCCCTACGATCGAGCTCGGCATCCCACTGATCTCGGCGGCGATGGACACGGTAACTGAGGCGAATCTCGCCATCGCGATGGCGCAGGCCGGCGGCCTCGGGGTGATCCACAAGAACATGTCGATCGAGCGGCAGGCCAGCGAGGTCCGCCGGGTGAAGAAGTTCGAGTCCGGCATGGTCGTCAATCCGGTCACTATCGGCCCCGAACGTACGCTCGCGGACGCGCTGACCCTGATGCGCGAGCACGGGATCTCCGGCATTCCGGTGGTGGAGCCCGGCAGCGGCAGGCTGGTCGGCATCGTTACCCACCGCGACGTGCGGTTCGCCAGCGACCCGGCGCAGCCGATCGCCGAACTGATGACCCGCAATCTCATCACGGTGCGCGAAGGCGTCGCCATGGACGAGGCGAAGCGCGCTGGATGCCTGCAGATCACGCTCTGCAACACGCCAGGCGCACAGACGACGCGCGTCGCCGACGGCACGCTGCTGATGCGCGTCGGCCCGGAGATCGCCGTGGCGAGCACGAAGACGATGCTTGCCTCGATGTTGTTGCTCCACGGGCTCGCGCTCTACTTCGTGTACCTCGCGGTGCGCCCCGACATGGGGTTGGT